>JALOTR010000125.1 GCA_025457805.1 Akkermansiaceae bacterium
CAAGATGGTCTTCGAGTTCCAAAACGACAAGATGACCATCCATCCACCCGCGGGAGCGAAATTCGACGGAGCCCCCCCGCCTCTTGAATACAAGGTCATCGCGGAGGACAAGGCAGCGAAGGCGCTCACCCTGAGTATCGGTGGCGAAGAAACGAAGATCCGATTCAACAAGGAACAGATGGCCATGTCCGATGAGAAAGAAGGAGGCTGGATGATCCTCAACCGCATGAGCAAAGAAGACTTTGCGAAACGTAAGCCCGCCTTGGCGGAGATTCTGAAGGAAGGCGGCGAAGATGCCCCGGCAGCGGAGAAGCTTGAAGACATCTCCGCTCAACCGATCCCCGACAAGCCTGCCGCAGGCAAGGTTCGTGGCAAGGAATTCAAGATCGAGATGGCCAAACTCGAGGATGGCAGCCTGTTCTTGCGGCAGGGCGAAGTGGAGGAGTTCGAAATTACCTTTCGGGGGGAGAATGTCGGCAATTACGCCGGGAAAACATTCACGGTGAAACCGGATCAGGAGAACCCCGGCCTTGGCATCGAACTGACATTCTCGAAAGAGCCAGGATCGTTCAGCTTCTCCACCACCAATCGAGGATTCGCCATGAGACTCGAATTTGGCACCGCAAAGAATGGCAAAATCCCCGGCAAGATCCACCTTCGCCTGCCGGACGAGGCTGGAAGCTTCGTCGTCGGCAGCTTTGAAGCGGAAATCAAATAGCCTGTCCAATCAAGATCTACATGAACAGACACTCTTCAGGCCAACTGCAAACAGTAGTCGGATGGATTTTTGGCGGAAGCTTCACCCTTCTGGGCCTCCTCTTCGTGATTATCGGGGGATTCGAGTACCGGCAGGGCCTGAAGACGAATGACTGGCCAGCAGCAGCGGGAAGAATCGTCGAATCGAAAATCGTCGAAAGGAAAGTCGACGGTTCTTCCGGGCGTCGCAGAACTCGTAGTTCCGACAGGGACTACACGGTCGATGTCCGATACTCCTACGAAGTTGAGGGTCAGAAGTTTGAGGGTGACAGGCTGCGATATGGCAATGAGTCCCACGATTCCCGGGCATCGGCTATGGAGGAGCAGTCACTCTTCGCGTCTGGAAAGGAAGTGCAGGTGTATTACGATCCGAAGACTCCCAGTCAGAGCGTGTTGATCAAGGGAATTGGGTTGTCCTGGCTGGGGATGGCATTGGGGTTGATGGCGCTCGTTATCGGCTTGGTGGTGATGTTTCACATGGTCAGATCGAGGGCCGCCAGAATCAAATAGCTCATGACCGATTACACCCTGTGGCTGAACAACTCCGACCCAACCCGCGACAACGAGGTGTTCACGGGTTTGTATGCGGAGTTGCGCCGCATCGCGCGCTCGAAAATGGCGGGGGAACGGCAGGGCGGGACGCTCGACACTTGCGGATTGCTCCACGAAGCGTGGCTGAGGCTGGAGAAATCCGCCCCGGAGCAATGGCGCGACCGCAAGCAGTTCTACGCCGCGGCCTCCGAAGCGATGCGCCGCATCCTCGTCGATGCGGCACGGCGCAGGCTGGCGGCCAAACGCGGCGGCGGCGAGGAGGTCGTTCCCCTCGACGACGAGCTGCCGGTGGCCGCGCCGATGGATGACGACCGGCTTCTCGATGTGCACGAGGCGCTCGACCGGCTCGAAGTGGAATTCCCCATGGATGCCCAGATCGTGAAGCTGCGCTTTTTCTCAGGCCTCGGAAACGAAGACATCGCCACCCTGCTGGATGTCAGCGAGCGAACGGTCGAGCGGCATTGGAAACTTGCCAAGCTTTGGCTCTATCGCGAGCTGAATGAGGCCAGTGAGGATTGACTGGAGAAATATCCCTTGCGTGTGTCGGTTTTCCGCAAGCCATTGCGCATGTTCTGATATAGCGTGAAAAAAGAAGACGCCAACAGCCGCAACATTTTCATCCGCGCCTTGGATCTGGAGGGCGACGCCCGTGACTCTTTCCTCGCCGAAGCCTGCGCCGGTGATCCTGCATTGGAATCGAAGGTCCGGAGCATGCTGGCCGACTCCGAGAAGGCAGACGGATTCTTCTCCAATGGCGACGGCGCCACCGTGCTCGCCTCCCGATTCGAAACACCTTACACCGAAGTGGAGGGCGAGCGGGTGGGCAATTTCATCCTCCGCCAGCAGATCGGTGAAGGCGGCTTCGGCATGGTCTGGATGGCCGAGCAGATGGAACCGGTGAAGCGCATGGTCGCGCTCAAGGTGGTCAAGGCGGGCATGGATACCAAACAAGTCCTCGCCCGCTTCGAGGCCGAGCGCCAGGCCCTGGCCATGATGAACCACCCGAACATCGCCAAGGTGCTCGAAGCCGGCGCGACCTCCAGTGGCCGGCCCTACTTCACCATGGAACTGGTCAAGGGCATACCCATCACCGATTTCTGCGACCAACGGCAGCTCGATGCACGCCAACGCCTGGAGCTGTTCCGCGATGTCTGCTCCGCCGTACAGCACGCCCACCAGAAAGGAGTCATCCACCGCGACCTCAAGCCTTCGAACGTGATGGTTACCCTCGCCGGCGATGATCCGCTGGTGAAAATCATCGACTTCGGCATCGCCAAGGCCACCCAGAGCAGTCTCGTCGAGAGAACCCTCTTCACGCGCTTTGGTCAGTTCCTCGGCACCCCGGTTTACATGAGCCCCGAGCAGGCCGCCATGAGCGCGCTCGATGTGGACACCCGCTCCGACGTCTACAGCCTCGGGGTCCTGCTTTACGAACTGCTGGCGGGCGCGCCGCCCTTCGATCAGCACACCCTTCTCTCCGTGGCGCACGACGAGATGCTGCGGATCATCCGCGAGCAGGAGCCGCTCACTCCCAGCACCCGCATCAGCCAGATGCAGACGCAAAACGGTACGGCTGTGATGCGCAAATCACCCGTCCCCGCGAGCACTCTCAAGGGCGAGCTGGACTGGATCGTGATGAAGGCGATCGAGAAGGACCGTTCCCGCCGCTACGAATCCGCCAGCGCCTTCGCGGCGGACATCGGGCGCTACCTTGCCAACGAGCCGGTCCAGGCCGCCGCTCCCAGTGCCGTTTACCTGTTCGGGAAATTCGCACGCCGTCACAAGGTGGCACTGGGCACGGCGGCGGCGATGCTGGCCTTGCTGCTGGCGGGGATCACCGCCACCGCCTGGCAGGCAGCGCGCGCCACCGCCGGCATGAAGCGCGCGGTCGAGGCCGAGGGCTTGGCGGCGCAGCGACTTGCGGATGCGGATTCCCTGGCGGTTGTCTTGCGTGAAGTTCTGGAAGGGCAATTGACCGGTTACTGGCAGGCCGACCTTAACAAGACCCGTGAACAGTCCACTACGCCTGACCTCGGGTTGGATTTCCTTACGGAAGCGTTGCTCCACAAATCCGTCTTCGAGATCCGAGACGGGAAAATGACCATACACGGCCCACCGGGAAATCTCGCCGAGAATCCGCCAAGGCCTTTCACGATCAAGCAACGGGACAATGCCGACAAATCCCTGGGTCTGGAGTTCGCTGATGACGAAGGCGGGCCGAGCAGCGCTTTGATCGAGGGGGACACGCTCACCATGGGCATGGGAGAACAAAAGATGGTCTTCGTCCGCATGAGTGACGAGAAGTTCGGGGAATTCGCCAAGCTCCACGAAGAGGCAAAAGCCGCCACAATCGCGAAACGGGAGAAGGAGGCAAAAATCCCGCCCACCGATATCGCCGCCATTGAAGGACTGAAGGAATTGGAGAAACTCGATCTGTCGGAACGCGTCATCAACATCGATGCCCTGGCAGGTCTGCCAAAGCTGAAGGAACTATCCATCTCCAATTCCAATTTTGATACCTTGGGCTTCCTGGAACAAACCAACGCCATCCAAAGCCTCAATCTCTTTGGCAGCGATCACATCAAGGACTACAAGCCGCTGCTCCACCTGAAGAATCTCCGCGATCTGGATATCACTGCGAACAAGCAAGCGACCGATGCAAACCTGAAGGATCTCGCATCCCTGGCCACACTGGAAAAGTTCAGAATGCCAATGTGCACCGAAGTCACGAGCCTCGACTTCCTCCGCAATTCCAAAGGTCTCAGGGAAATTGATGTATCAGCCTGCTACGCGCTCCGTGACACGGATGCCCTGGCGTCATTCACGGAGTTGGAGATTCTCGACCTTTCCAGTGTACCGGTCTCGGCCATCGGCTTTCTCAAAGAGTCGAAGAAGCTAAGGGAACTCGACCTCAGGGGAACCCAAGTCACGGACATTTCAGCTCTTGCCGGAGTCACCTCGCTCGAACGGCTCAATCTGAGCCAGACGCAGGTCACCGACCTGTCGCCCCTGCTTCCGCTGCTGCGTGCGGGTGGCCTGCCCTTGATCGAGCTGCCTGATGACCTCAGCGACGAGCAACTCAAGTCCCTCACCAAGGCATCAACACTTCCACCAGAGGAAATCGAAACCCTTGCCCCGACCGGTCTGACCCTGGTGGTATGCGACGCGAACAACGAGCTGCTCGATACCCTGGTGGTCAAGCCCGATGTCAAAGATGCCGAATTCGAACTCCGCATCCCGGAAGCAGTCGGTGAGATCCACGTTTTCGGATTGGGTTCGCGAATGAGAAAGAATCCGAATCAATGGGAGTATGTTCACGATACATTCACCCAGTTCTACACCGTGGCCCGGGCGAGCGACAAGGTTACCCAGGAGGTCACCGCATATCTGAAAAACGGTGTTTTCTCTTACTTCGGAACCTCTCTTGCCACCGCCGACGAATCCAGGCCGATTCGTTTGACGGAAACCTTGAGAAACCGGATCAAGGCGGACATCGCCGCCGACCAGCGCTCGATCCCGATATTTCTTGTGGAGGAATCGAAGAACACTTCCGGTGGTTTTGGCGACGTCCTCATAACCCGAAAACCGGTCGAATAGCCGGTGCAAAACAAGCCATGAACGACCATCAGAACAAAAACGCCACCTGGGCCCAGCAGAACGGTTACGAGTTCCACGCGGAGTCGGAGGGGGTGATTTCCGAAGGCGCACGCAGCCTCGATATCTTCAGGAAGGCGGATAGCTACCGGGATCACGTTCTCGGCGTCCATCGAAACAGGCGGTTTGAGATTCTCGATGCCTGGGTTGAGACGCACGGAGCCTCCGGTGTTGCTGGCTCCGATGGTTACGGATTTGTCTGGAAGACGATCATCCTGATTCCCACCTCAGGACTCGCCCTCCCGAATTTTGATCTCCTGCCGCGCCGCGAGACGGGGGGGATGAGTATCGTGGGAGTCAAGGGACTCGATCTGAAAGCTGGCCCCGCCGCCCCGCCCGATGAACAACATCTGATCGATGCGTTCAACAAGAGCTACAGTCTCTTTGCCGGTGGCGCTTTCGAGGCCATGGAGGCATCGATCAAATCCGGCGGCGACGGGGTTCCCAGCCTTACGGACATGGCTGCGGTCTGCAAACCCAGCATCCTGCGCTTCCTCTCCACTGCCACGACCGGCTTCATCGAAATGCAGGACGGATACCTGGCGATACGCGCGCCGCAAACCCGGACCATCACGGGCGCTCTCAGGGATACCGTCCTGCAGGGCAAGGAACGCGAAAGCCTGCTGACCGTCGCCAACGACTTTCTCGATGTGCTTGCGAACGCTGCAAACGAGGCACCGTTGCGCACACTGACGCTGGAAAACACCTTCAACCCGTTCCAAATGCTGGGCGGCATCATCGGTGGCGTCATCGGCTTTTGTCTGGGCAGCTTCAGCGGCGTTGTTTTGTTGTTCCTGCTCAAAGAGAAGCACTTGTTCCTGATCCCTGTGCTGGCATTGGGCGGCGCAGTCCTCGGTGGTCTCATCGGCAAGATGCTGACGCGATCCAAGTAGTATGGAGTTCGAACCATGAGCGATTCTCGAAACAGGAATTTCACTTGAGCCCGGGAGAGCGGGTACCAATATCATGCGAAAACCGAGGGCGCGTTCTCCGACGGTGCACGCAACCTCGATATCTTCAGGAAGGCGGATAGCTACCGGGATCACGTTCTTGGCGTCCATCGAAACAGGCCGTTTGAGATTCTCGATGCTTGGGGAAGGGAATCTGGTAACTCCTTCGTCTGGCATACGGTCGTCGTGATCCCCACCTCCGGACTGAATCTCCCGAATTTCGATCTCGTGCCTCGGCGTGAGACCGCCGGTGGATTGAATTTCCTGGGAATCAAGGGTCTGGATTTGAAACTCGCACCGACCGCTCCGATGGATGAACGACGGCTGGTTCAGGCATTCAACAAGAACTACCACCTCTTCGGCGGCGGAGCCTATGAGGCCATGGAGGCATCGATCAAATCCGCCGATCACCTGGTTCCGAGCCTTTCTGACATGGCTTCGGTCTGCAAACCCAGCGTCCTGCGCTTCCTCTCCACCGCCTTCACCGGCTTCATCGAGGTGCAGGACGGATACCTCGCGATACGCGCACCCAAAAAAGCCCGGATCATAGGTCCCGGCGTAAGCCACACGATTCTCGAGGGGAGGGACCGCGAAAGTCTGCTGACCGTCGCAAACGACTTCCTCGATGCGCTTGCGATTTCAGCGAGGGAGGCACCGCTTCAGGCGCTGATCATCAAGAACACATTCCGACCCGCGCAGTTTTTTGGCACCCTCATCGGAATCGCCGTCGGCTTCATAGCTGGCAGCATAGTCAGCGGAATCTTGTTGATCGTGTTCAAAGGGAAATACTTGTACTTTATCCCTTTACCGTTGGTGATCGGAGTTGCGCTATGCCGCTTCATCGGCAACTGGCTGACCCGGGCCAGGTGACCCTTTGTCTTCCGATCCGTGCCAGTGGACGAGTCCACTCGGAATGAATCCTCCCAGGGTTCTGATGCTCCTTCATCCGCATCATTCCTCTTCATTGAGGTTACTTGCGGAATTCACCTCGATTTTCACGCCTTCGCTCCGGCATCGGTCGGGGAAATCGCGGACATGCGAGCGGCACGACCGGTCAATTGGACGATTTTGCTGTTAGCGCGCTGGTTCCCGAGCTCTCGCCCTACGAAGCATGGGCCGCCACCAACACCCTTGGAAGCACTCCGGAGGAGGACTTCGACAGCGACGGCGTGCCCAATGCCATCGAATTCGTGCTCGGCGGCGACAAGAACAACAACGACCTCGGCAAGCTCCCCACCGCTGCCACCAGTGGCGGCAACATGACCTTCACCTTCGTGCGCGACCGGGATTCGGTTGATCCGGGCGTGAGTGTCGCGATCGAAGTCGGCTCCAACCTCGGCACATGGCCGAATGTCTTCACGGTGGGTCCCAACACCGCCGGCTCCT
>JALOTR010000126.1 GCA_025457805.1 Akkermansiaceae bacterium
GGCTCGGTGCGATAGGCATCTTCCTGCGCAGCGCTGCGGATGTATTCCTGGTTCACCCGGAAAATGGTGGAGCGCACTTCGAACAAATGGCGCGTCACGGCCACCATTTCCTCGATCTCCGCCGGTGAGTGATTGCCTTTGAACTCCACGCCTTCGTGGCTGCCATTTTCCGCAATGCGCATGACGGCATAGACATCCTCCTGATGGCGGCTGGCGAGACGAGCGAGGATGGGATTGGAGGTGAGGCAGTTTTCGATATAACTCGCCTTGAAGGCATCGATGTGGCCGCCGAGGATATCGCCGAGGTTATAAGTATCCGCACGGTTGGCGAGCATGTCGGGAATCTTGAACTTGCTGCCACCTTCGGTGTATGGGTTTCCGGCCATCACCACCGCCACCTTCTTGCCGCGCAGATCATAGGTCCGCGCCTTGCCGCGCCACACGCCTTCCATTTTGCGTTGGGCATCGCAGAGGCTGATGAAGCGTTGCAGGAACTCCGGATTCGTATGCTGGATGTCATCCACATAGATCATCACGTTGTCACCCATCTCCAGTGCGAGGTTGAGTTTCTCCACTTCCTCGCGGGCGGATAGATTGGGTGCTTCGGTGGGGTCCAGCGAAACCACGGCATGGCCGAGTGCGGGTCCGTTGATCTTCATGAAGGTGAGACCAAGCCGGTTGGCCACGTATTCCATGATGGTTGTCTTGCCATAACCGGGAGGCGAAACGAGCAGCAACAAGCCGGAGCGGTCGGTTCGCGTGTCGCTGCCGGCAGTGCCGATTTGTTTGGCCAAGTTCTCGCCGATGAGTGGAAGATAAACGTCGTTGATGAGCTGGTTGCGGACGAAGGAACTCATCACCTTCGGCTTGAACTCATCGAGGCGAAGTGAAACGCGCCGATCTTCGACCAAGCGTTGCTTCAGGCGGGTGCAAGTTTCGAAGGCCGGGACATCCACGTTCGCGAAACGCATCAAACGCTCGCGCAGGGCGTGGTAATCGGTTTCATAAACTCCCCCCTCGCCGATGACGGCGTGTTGGCCACGCAGGCGTTCGACGCGGATGCTTGAAGATGTATCCACCACGCCTAACATCTCGATGCCACCGCGCAGCCAGTGGGCGGCAGCTTCAGCGATCCAAGCGAGTGCGGGCGTGCGCAGCGGGCCTTCGGGCAGGGCCTTGCTGCTTTGCAAGTGCCCGCTCATCCAATCGATCGCGACCAGGAAGCGCCGCTCGGGATCGTCGGCTAGCGCCGCGAGGGATTTGGCAAATTCGCTGGCGGCATTGCGGCTGGTGAGGGCCATTTTGAAATCCGCTTTCCATGCCGCGCATTCCGTGGAGGCCGCGCAGGGGCCACCGGAGGCGAGTTGCTCAAACAGATAACTTGCGGCCTCATGGGACATCGATGCCGCATCCGACTCGCCGAGAGACAACAACAAACCTGCTGCCTGCGAGCGGTTGGCAAAATCATGAAGCGCCTTCTGCAAAGTTTGTTTCAATGGATGTTCCTCCGCTGCCGGAGTGCCGAACGCGCGGCGCATGGCCCCGTGGGAGGTGATGAGTGGTGCGAGGTTTTTTCCTTCTTCGGTGAGGCGATGAACCTCCCAAAAAAGCAAAGCCAGCGCCCTCACCCGCGGGCCGAAGCGCAGCAGGCCGAGAGCACGGTGGACGGGCAATACAGCATTGAGGATGGCAAGTGCGTCTTCATCGTGCACGCCCTTGGTATAACCTTCCGAATAACGCGGAGCCATGATGGCGTGGATGGTTTCCATCGTGGCTCCCGTTTCCGGGACGCCTGCTTCCAAGGTCTTCCATGCCAGCCACTCCGCCCGATAGACGCGGGAGTTTTCGCTGACCACTTCCTGCCCCCACACGGGGCGGGTGGCGAGGAACTCCTCGTATTCGACCGGCTCGAAGAAGGCGGTTCCTGATAGATGGAAACACATCTGTCCATCATGCTCGACGATGGAAAGTTCCAGCTCCTGCGTGTTGACGGAAAAACTGTGTCTGCCGAACTTGAGCACGTTGCCGCCATCGGCAAACAACTCCTTGCGATCCTTGAGCTGTCGCACGGCATCGTCCTGCACAGTCTTGAGCCGTGTTTGCAGGTCGTCTGCTTTGACGCTGTCGCCCACCTCCTTCAACTCGGCGATGATGTCGCGGAGTTTGGAAACCATCAGATCGCCGGCGAAGTAGCCGTTGATCGTATTGATATCATCGAAGGAAGCCGCGCGGTGCTTGAGTCCGGCGAGAATGCGTTCGGCGGATTTGAGAAGATTTCCGGCGCGGCGGTTGCGTTGTTCGATGAGTGCCTGCTTGCGGCCCTCGAAGGCTTCATAAACCTCCTCGCGCTTGCGGGTGAGTTCCTCGATGTATTCGTCGAACTCGGCGAAGCGCCCTTCCAGTTCCTCCACCTGCACCATCACCTTGGTGAGGTATTCGCCGCATTTTTCCGGAGTATCGCAGAGGTCGAGATAGTTTACCACCGACTGGCTGAGCAGCTTGAGCTGGGCGCCGAACTGCGCCACGCCTTCCACTTGGGCCAGCTCGCGGCGTTTGGTTTTCAACTCCGCCTTCACGCCGTTGAGTGTGGCATAGATGGCGGAAACGCTTTCGATGATCGCCGTGGTCTGCGTGGGATCCTGGATGCGCAGGTTGCTGACGATATCGATCAATAACTCCAACTCCGCACCGGCTTCGTCGAGGCCTTTTGCCGTTTCATCGGCCTCAGTGGTCTTGGTGATTTTCGGCAGCGTTTCGCGCTGGGTCTCGATGGCGCGGCGGTAGGGATCGAGCGCTTCCGGACGGAGCAGGAATTCGACAGTTTTGTTAGAAACCACATCCACCGCATCGGCGGCGCGTTGGTCGAGATCGTCGATGAGCGCGTTGTCCGCATATCTCAACTCGCGAAGGCCGATGATTTCCCCGCGGCGGAGGCGGAGGTCGGCGAGGTTGCGGACAAATCCGCGGATGTCATCGGGAGCGCTGGAGCGGACGGCGACAAGAAGTTTCTCGGTAGCTCCGCGCACTTCCTCGGTTCGGGAGGCGGTCGCTTGGCGGAGGCGGACCACTTTGTCGAACTCCGCCATGGCCGAGTTGGCTGCGGCGTGGATGGCATCGATGGGTTCGGCGAGAGCCTTTGCCTCGGGTTCCTTCAACCAGAAATAACCATCCAACACCTCGCGCGTGCGGCGGGAAAGTTCCAGATAGACATCGGCATAAGTGTCCCCTTTTCCTAACAGGATCAGGATCTCCCGCGCTTCCGCCATGCCGCGGACAAGGGCGGCGTTGCCGATTTTGAACAGCAGCGATCCGCGTTTCTCCGCAGGCACCGCGATGGCGGTATCCGCGACGTAGGGAGTGCGCCACACTTGGAGTGCGTGGTGTTTTTGGGGCTGGTCGGGCGATTGGAAAAGCACCATCCGTCCATCGCCATCCAGCGCGAAGCCATTGCAGATGATTGGGGTTTCGACGGCCTGCGCGATGACATTATAGGAAAACAACACATAGTGGCCGGAGAGGCGTTGATAGAACACATAGAGCGTGTCCTCGCCATTTCCCGATGCCACGCGGCGCTCAAAGCGGAGTCCGCTGAGCCCGGTTTCGTAGGTCTTCACTTCGCCGGTGGCGAGCAGGTAGCCGTTGGCAAAAAGAATGCCTTGGTCCTCCGGAAGCAGCACGCAGGATTGTCCGATGCCATCGAGCCGGTGCACCTCGCGGGTCTTGCCATTGAACACGAGGTGGCGGGGCTGGGTTTCTCGATACGGCAAGATACGCAGGATCACCAAAGGACCGACGATGGCATATAAAATCTCCGCATCGTCGAGCGTTTGGTCGGCATCCTCCACTTGTTCGGAATAAATGCCCTGCCCGCTGGCGGTGTTGTCCTCGATCTTGATGGTGAGGTCGCCGCCGACGGTTTCCACATAAACCAGATCCTCGATGGAGATATGTGGATGTTCCCCGGCGCGGTGCATGTCGCGGTGGGCGCGTTTCCATTTGAACTCCACCAGATCAGGATAGCGCGCTTCGTGGTCGGAGCGGTTGCCGAGGTATTCGAGCGTGCCATCGCCGACGAGCCGCCATTTGAATGTTTTGAAATCGTCCTCGGTTTTTCCGATCCGCATCTTCATGTGAAGATGCGGGCCGATGACCATGAACTTCACGAAGACCGTCTCGCGGTAGTATCGGAAGAGCGTTTGGAAATCTTCGAGGAAAGCGGCATCGCCCAGCAGTTTTTCGAGAGGCTCGGGGTGGAAATTCCGTTCCTCATCCAGGCGGCAAAGCGCAAAAACATCGGCAAGCTCGGTGGTCTGCTTGAGGCCGAACTGGATATTGTAACCTAACAGATAAAGGTTGTTACCCAAGCCCACCATGTCGCGGGCGACGCAGTTGTGGGCAGTGCCCACATGGCCGGTGGTGAGCAATTCTGTTGGAATCGCACCGAACACCTCGTGCCGCGCGGCATTGAGTGCCTCGACACGCTCGCGCAGCACCGCTCCATGTTGATCGAGGCGAGCGCGGATCACCTCATAAGCGCCGCCTTCGAGTTGTTGGGTTGAGTCGGACATCAAAAGAGGAGATTATGGGAACCACGGAACACTCGGAATACACGGAAGAAAGGAGACTTAGAGAATGAATCTTTCATGTTGGGCTTTTGGATAGTGTCCGAAGTTGACGAGTAGCCCGACGCGAGTTCCTGTGGCGCGGAGGTAGTTCATCAGTTGGGCTCGGTGAGTGTCGTCAATGGATTTGGCGGCCTTGATTTCGAGAATCACCTGGCCGTGACAAAAGAAGTCGGGTTCATATCGTTTTCTCAGTTTTCTCCCCTTGTATTCGAGTTCAAGCGGAGGCTTCACAAGAAAGGGGATGTTGCGGATTTCGAATTCAATCTCCAGGCATTCCTGATAGACGTCTTCCAGAAATCCGCAGCCTTTTTCCCGATAGACTTCAAAGCAAGCGCCAAGAATTTCATAGGTCTCCGTTTCGAAGATAAGTGCCATTTCTTCTCTTCCCTTCCGTGTGTTCCGAGTATTCCGTGGTTCGTCCTCCTTACTTCAAAAAGGCAGCCGCTTTGGTGTCACCCAGACCGAAGCGCTCGGCGGCGCCGAGCAGGCCGATGAGGCGTTGGCGTTGTTCGCCATCGGCGAGGCCGACGAGTTTGCCGAGCATGGCGGAGATGGTTAGGTTTTTGACGTCGTCGGTGTTGACTCCGAAGTCCTTGATCCAGGTGCTGATCTGGGATTTGAAATACTCGGGATCGCCGTTGAAGAAGGTGTCCTTCACATCGCCGAGCACGTGGCTGTTGTCCACGGTGCGGTCCACCACCTTGCCGGTGGTGATGGCGCGGGTGATGCGGTCGAAGAACTCGGTTTCGCCGCCGACGATATCGATCTTGGAGTGTTTGAGTGCCTCGCCGATGACGATGGCCTGTTGCTCGGCGATCTGGCGTTGCACGTCGATCTGCGCGAGTTCGACGGTCTTGGCTTTTTCGAGTTCGAGTTTGAACTCCTCGTGCTCTTGACCGGCGTTTTCGAACAACTTCATGGCATCGGCCTTCTGGCGGATGGCTTCCGCGTCGGCAGAGCCCTTGGCGAGCATGACTTCCGCCTCGCCCATGCCGATGGCGGCGGATTCTTTGGTGAGGGCTTCCGCGATGAGCATCTTGCCGGCAGCTTCCTTCTCGGAGGCGGCCTGATAGGCTTCCGCGAGGATGAGTTTTTCCTCGGCGTGCATTTTCGCCGCCTGGCGTGCCGCTTCGGCCGCGGTGGTGGTGGAATAGGCTTCTTCGTCCGCTTTGAACTGGGCGGCTTGTTTGTGTGCTTCGGCTTCCTTGATTTGTTGAATCAGGTTTTCCTGAGCGACGGCCTCCGCATTGGTGACGGTGACCTTCTTGTCGCGCTCGACGGTGGCGAAGGCCTCGGTGTCCTTGATCTTCTGTTGTTCCTCGACCACGGACTTCTCCACGATGACGCGCTCGCGGATGACTTCCTGGATTTCCTTGCGCTGTTGTTCGACGGCTTTTTCCGATTCGATTTGTTTGAGCTGGGTGATGCGCTCGCGTTCGATTTGTTCGATCATGCGTTCGCGTTCCACGCGCTCGAGTTCGACACCGTCGGTGCGTTCCTTGTTGCGTTGGGCGACGAGCACCTGGCGCTGCATGTTCTGATCGGCGATGGCAACTTCCTCGTCTGCGGCGATGCGGGCGATTTCCGCTTTGCGGCGTTCTTCCTCGCGGACCTTGGCGGCTTCCGCTTCCTCGCGGGATTGCACCGTCTCGACCTCGCGCTTCTGGCGCGCTTCGGTTTCCTTCAATTGGCGCTCCAACTCAAGGATTGCCTCACGGGCTTCGACGTCCTGTTGTTTGATGGTCTTTTCCTTGTCGCGCTGGATTTTGTTGGAAAGCTTGGCCTGCTCGGCGGTGAGTTGGGTGATTTTCTTGATACCCTCGGCATCGAGAATGTTGTCGGGATCGAGCATCTCGATGGGAGTTTGCTCCAGATAATCGATCGCGGCGTCTTCGAGCACATAACCATTGAGGTCGGTGCCGATGACTTTGAGGATGGCTTCGCGGAACTTGTCGCGATCTTCATACAACTGGGTGAAGAGGAAACGCTTGCCGACGGTCTTGAGAGCTTCGGAGAATTTCGCATCGAAGAGATTGCGGATCTCCGGCTCGCTGGATGCACGGACGCAACCGATCGAATCCGCAACCTTGATGATATCCGCCTCGACGTTGTTGATGCGGACGAAGAACACCACCTTGATATCGGCGCGCATGTTGTCCTGACAGATCAGGCCGTTTTTGCCGGTGCGGTCGATTTCGATGCGTTTCACCGAGATATCAATCAACTCCGCGCGGTGAATGATGGGGACCACAAAGCCGCCGTTGAGGATCACCTTGGCGGTGTTGCCACCGGTTCTCACCAGCGCACGGCCTTTCTCCACCTTGCGGTAGCAGGTGAGGAGAAGATAGATGAAACCGAGAGCGGCGAGGGCGAAGACCACGGCACCGACGATGCTGAGGTCCGACAGGATGTTGGCAGTCTGCGGCCATGCGGTGATGGCAGCGAGAGGATGGGACAGGTGGGGAGTCATGGGTGTGGCAATTGGTGTTTTTCAGTCGATAGAGGGCGTGGGAGGGATTTCGCGGGCGAGATAGACGCCGGATGCGGGATCCATGGAGAGGATGGCGACGGTAGCGCCGCGCGAAAGAGGTTGGGCATCCGGTCCAAGGCGGGCATTGAGCAAGGCGGGAGCACCCCCCGGGCGCTGCACTTCCACCTGGC
>JALOTR010000127.1 GCA_025457805.1 Akkermansiaceae bacterium
TGGTGCAACACATAACTCGTGAATGACAGTTTGATCTTCCTCAGAGTCAGCGGCACAACCCAGAACCATCCAACCAAGGTGGTGGGAATCATCGTCCCCAGCGCCACACCGAGCACGCCCAGTTGATAGGCGAGTATGATGCTGAGTCCCACATTCGCCAGCGCATCCACAATCGAAATGTATAACAACCGCCGCTCTTCCCCGCACATCATCAGCACGCGCTTGGAGCATGCATTGGTGAGCTGGGAACTGAAGATGGCGAACAACAGGGCCTGGCCAACCCACCAGGTTTCTGCCGGGACGCTCTTCATGCCAGTCAAGAGCCGGATCAAGGGCTCCAGATACACTGCGGACAGAAGGTAACAGGGGGTGACCAAAAAGAAGGTGAGCCGCGAACTCCCAAGCAACAGGTTTCGCAGTCCCGCGTCATCACCCTTGGCATGCATCGCCGCCGCTGCGGGAGAAAGCACTTGCTGAAGCTGCCCGCTGAACAAGCCGAGCATTTCGCCCATCTTGTAACCCGCCTGATAGATCGCCACCATGGCAACCCCCAACGTGAGCGAGATCACAAGTTGATCGCTCTTCGCCATGAGCATGTTGCTGAAGGTGATGAGATAGGCGGCGATGGAAAATCCCATCTGCGAGCGGACGGATCGCCATTCAAACCACTTGGGCGAAAACGAAACTCCTGGCAGCCGCCGGATCGCATAACCCACCGCCACCAGATTGGGGAGGATGCTGGAGGCCACGCTGATGCCCATAAGGATCGCAAGGTCCCACTTGGCGGTGAGCCCCCAGTAAAGAAACGCAAAATTGAGAACCGTGGATAAGGTTCCCACATAGTTGGCCACATCGATCCGCTGGAGGCCCCGCAGGATTTCGGGAAACAAACCCAGGGGAAACATGATAGCGAGGCCGACAAAGAAGACCAGATAAGCGCGTTCGAACTCATCCCTCCCCGCCTCGGCGATTCCCATCCTCATCAGAAACGGATCCCGGATCAGCAGGAATACCACTAATAACAGCAATGCCATGCCGATGAAGGTCCACAAGATCGTCGCCAGCAGTTTGCTCAGTCCTATCAAGTCACCTGTCGCCGTCTTGCCCGCCACCGCCTTCTGTGCGGTGAACCCGAACCCGAAGTCTAATAGAATTCCATAACCGAACAAAGACCACAACAAGGCCCAGAATCCGAACTGTGCTTCGCTGAATTGCTGGAACATCTGCCGGAACAGAATCAGCCCCAGCACCATGCGCACCACCACTCCCAGGTAGCCGCTGGCGGTGGTTTTCCAGAATCGTTGTTGCCACTCCGCCATGATATCTAACTGATCCGCCCTTTGCCCAAGGCCTCACGGTAAATTCCGACTGCCGCCGTCGCATGGGCCGTCCACGTAAATCCACCCGCCCAAGCGATGCCTTGGGCTTCGCGCTGGCGGCGTTCGGGTTCACCCATCGTCGCAAGGCGCTTCATCGCAGCGGCAATCGATGATTCATCCAAGCCATCAAACAAGATCCCGGCAGGTCCGGCCACTTCGGGTAGGCTTGTGGCATCCGCACAGGCGATTCGTGTGCCGCAAGCCTGCGCTTCGAGCAATGGTAGCCCGAAGCCTTCCATCAATGAAGGAAACACCAATGCCTCAGCCGCCGCATACCAGAGCGGAAGATCGTCATTATCGACAAACCCTTCCAAGCGAATGCGATCGCGGAAAGGACTGGCCGCGACTGCCTGCTCCACCACCTCCGACCCATGCCACGGTGCGCCGGGGAGGATCAACTGGCCCTCAAATAGCCCCTCACCCACCAATTGATCAAAGGCCTTGATCAAACGGACATGGTTCTTGGCGGGATGCTCCAACCTCGCGACATAAAGAAAGAATGGCTGGGACAGGTTCTTCCGATTTCGGAAATCCGCGACCGCCTGTCCATCCTGCGGGCGGAACATCTGATGGTCGATGCCATTGGGCACGACTGTGACGCGCTCTCCAGGCACCTTCATGTATTGAACCACATCACGTCCGGTGGTTTCACTCACCGCAATGATGTGTTTCACCCGCCGCGCGATGGCAGGCACGAGCACACGACCAAAGAAGCCGCGGGCGAAATCATATTTTTCCCTCAAAATGAAAGGTGCACAATCATGAATGGTGGCCACCTGGGGAACGCTGCATTTCCATAACATCCTCCGATAACTTGGAATGTGCACCACATCGATGCCATGATCCTTCACAACCCGGTTCAGACTTGATTGATGCCAGAGCAAATTGGCCGCACCGCCGCTCTTATTTGCAGGAATCGAAATCCATCGCTCACCCCTCAACCAAGGGAACAATGCCCGATCGGAATCCAGACCGGCCACAAACAAATCCACATCCGGATGTTCGCGCACGATCGCCTCACTGAGGGCAATGACATATCTTGCCACACCCGAGCGGCCGCCCTGGATCATGCCCGCCGATAGCAACACCTTCATTCCGGCTTCTCCCCTTTCCATTCACCCAGCACTTTATCGAGACGGAGCAGGGCGATGATTTCACGGACTTGGGGCGTTGCCCGTGCCAGCAACAGGGTGCCGCCCTTTGCCGTCATGGATTTCCAAGCGCGGATGAGTCCGCCGACTGCTCGACTATCGATGAATCCCACCTCGTGAAGATCCACCACCAGGGTCTTGAGACCGGGTGTGTTGGCAATCGCGGAATCAAGAACAGCCATCATTTCATCGTGATAGATCGCATCCAATGGCCGATTGAAGGCCACCCACGCGATGCCTTCCGCCACGGGCTTGCGGGTTGCTCCGAGTTTCTTCTGTGCTGCGACCCATGCTAGGGCAACGGCTTCCGAATCCACCACTTCAAATAGCGAGTTCATTTGAGAATCCGAAATGGCACCACGAAAAACATGGGAAGGATTCACTACCAGCAAAGGCTTCCCTGCTGTGCGGCATCGGCGAACCAATTGGGCAAGTTGCCCAAGTCCTGAACTGTCTGTAAAACTCACTCGCGAAGCATCCAACAGCACCGGAGAATCGATAACTTCAGGCAACGGTGCTCCATCCAGTGAAGACTTCTGAAGATCGCCTGACCAGATCAAGCGCATGACGGCAGGATAAGTTGGCATCTCTTGCGGCTCTGCCACCGGTAGATTTTCCGCAATCGTTTCGCGCCGCCTTTGGGACAAGGCCTGGCGGACGGAGGCTTTTGCAAGAAACACCAGATCCTTGCCATATCTCGCCACCAGCCGGGAAGGGCTGCTCGACATCCGCCAGAACCACTCCAGTCCTGTCTTCTGCATCCACTTGGGAGCGCGTTTCTGTTTTCCCGTGATGAAATCCAGACTCGCCCCCACTCCAATGCTGAGCGGAATTCCCGACTCGCGGTGGTGCGCATAAATCCATCGTTCCTGCTTGGGACATCCTAGGCAGGCCAGCAGAAGTTGCGCGCCGCTCTCGCGCATCCGCTCGCACAGGGCATCATTGTCCCATTCGATCACCGCACCGAAGGGCGGCGAATCCATGCCGACAACCCGCAATCCGGGATAACGTTCCTCAACAATGAGCCGAGCGTCTTCGAGGGTATTCATATCCGTCCCGAAGAAATAAACTCCATGTTTTTCCCTGCCGCAGATTTCCAGCAACCGCGGCACCATGTCCGAACCCGCCACCCGCTCCCGCAAAGGATAACCGAATAGACGCGACAACCAAACCAACGGCATGCCATCACAAACCACCCGATCCGCGAAAAACACGATCTTCTTCAGATCCTCATCCTCGTAGGCCTGCGTGGTGAAGTCCACATTTGCGGTGACGATGTAACGTCCCGTTTCCCCTTTCATGGCGTGTTCACAATAATCGAGGGTTTCCTCGAGTGTGATATCATGAAACGGCAGCCCTAACAGGACCGTCATAGGTGGTTCGCTTGGCATGGTTTTCATGATGCGGATGAAGAAAGGGAGCTGAATCGGTCGGCAAGACGCCGGCCCAGCGCCCCCCAGGTGTAAACATCGAGAATGCGTTGGCGGCCGGCCGCGCCGTGATCGGAACGAAGAGCCGCATCATCAGCGTAGCGGATCATCGCATCCGCGAAATCCTGCGGCGTGTCAGCGAGAAGTAGGTGTTCAGAATCATATAACTCCAATCCCTGTGCACCCAAGGTCGTGGACACCACCGGATTGGCCATGGCGAGGCCTTCGGCAATCTTGAGTCGCGTGCCACCACCGATGCGCAGGGGAACCATTTGCATCCATGCTTTCTGATAGTATGGGCGCACATCCGGAACCTCGCCGGCGAAATCCACGCTTGGCAGCGAGGCGAAACGGCGGACCTGATCGGTTGGATTCTTGCCAACAAGGATCACTTTGAAGTCCGGGCGCTTTGCAAGCACCAGCGGGTGGATGGTTTCGAAATACCAGGATAGACCATCCGTGTTGGGCGTGTAATCCAGCGCACCACAGAATAAGGCAGATGGAAACGCAGTTGGCGCGGGCGGCCACTCGTCCGCGTTGAAGAATCCGACGTTCGCGCCATTTGGCAAAACGAACACACGCTCGCTCGCACCAAGCTTACTTTCCAGGAAGGTCTTGTCATCCGGCCCGCAAACCACGGTGAGTGCCAACTCATTCCGGACCTCGCGCTCCAGCTTCGCGATCTTGTGAAGATTCTCGGAGGCCTTGAGCTTCGCGAGCCAACCTTGACGGAGCGTTTGCAGCACCTCGGTTTGATAGAGCCAGTCCACACGGCTGCGATCCATGACTCTTGCCGGATGATTTGGAAACACTTCCTTGATGTAAGGCCAGAGAACGAGGTCGCAGAAATCCACAATCTGATAGTCCTGTCCACGGGTGAATTCGCGCAATGATTGCAGCACCTTTTCCGACCACCAATGCCTAACTGTCACCGGCAGTGGATGCCAGATCCGATCCGTGAAAAACGGAGCCCAGGGAACATTCTGAAATGGCTCGAAGTGCACGCGATTGCAGAACGCTTCAAACTTTGGCAAATGCTCCATGTCGCCAGGATCCGATGACAGACAGAACAAATCCAACTGGAAATGACTGCCCAGTTCTTCCGCCAGATGGAAGACACGCTGATAGGTCCCTCTCATCAAGGGATAGGGAACATAAGGCAGAAATATCAGCAGTCGTTTCATCGTCGGATGCGTTGTCATGCATAGTGGGTCCACCACTTCGAATAAACCGGTTCCCAGTCATGGATACTCGCGGGGTCTCCTTGAGGGGATGGCAGAAAGCGGGCAGCTTCCCGCACTCCACCCGGAGTGATGCCAAGAAGACACGGAAGTGCCCGCATCAATGCTGCGCGGGGATAATCCACCACGGGTCTGAGACAAGCGCCGCGCTTCAATCGGTCCCTCAGTGCAAGGGCAAGATTCCTTGCTGGGCTGGACGCAGGCGACAAACGGGGCACTCGCAGATAATCCTGAAAATGGGAAATTTTCCTGCCGAGTCTCTTTTCCTCAACCGCGAGATAGACTTTTCCCCAGGCTGCGGCGAGTTGCGCTGCCTCATCGGTTAGATTATCCCAGGTTTTGCCTTTGGAGAATGGATGAAATTTGAATTCCACTCCTTCGGCATGCCACTGCCGCAGCATGGGGACCTGGTCTGGAAGCTGCATCGTTTCGAGCGCAGCCGCACGCTCCCGGCAACGCGGGGTATATTTTCCATGAAGACATAACCAGGCATCACCCAGTGCGAGTTTGAGTTTGGCATGATTGCGAATCACATATCCCATCTCGCTGTCCTTTCCCATCCGGCATGCGGAGAAAAACAAACCGCTGCCGCGATTCCATAACAAGCGTGTCGCCTCTTCGGAATCGATCCGCGAGAAATCCAAATCACGCCGCATCGCCGAAAGAAAAGCAGCATCACCCGCCACCACCACATGCCCGGCCACCAAATCGGCGAACATCATGGAACGGCTGGCATCTCCAATCGAATCCGCACGCAGGCATTTGATTTCCACATCGATCCCTAACAAAGGACTCTCACGCAGCTCGATCTCCCTGCACCATGAAACCAACGAGGGGTCTGATGGAGAATCGTGAAACAGGAAGTAATCGAGATCGTTAGAGAACGCCGGACCGTTTCCGTCCATCATCACGCCACCTTCACCGCGTCCATAGCCACCGCCGAGGACGAGCGCACCCCTGAAGCCCTTTTGCACAAACTCCGTGCGCACCCGGTCAAAGTGAGACTCCAATCGTCCCACAAGCTCCGGATGATCCCCTTCGAAGTAGCGCACTTTGCTCAATCAGGATGGCGGGTTGAAACGGATGGCAGGGACTCAGGCACTCGGTTCCAACTGGAAACTCCGGTGGACATGCATGAGTTCCAGCAGCGCGAGCACCTTGGACTCCACCCCGATGAGACGCACGGGGCGGCGATCGGCAGGCAGGAGCTTGTTGATGTGGAGCAGCGCTCCGACGCCCGAGCTGTCGATGAATTTCAGCGCCTCGCAATTCACCGAAACGTTTCCTTCCGAGGACTCGATGAGCGGGGTGCATTCCTCGCGGAAGGCGATGGCGTTTGAAATGTCGAGGGTGTTGCAGAGGACAGTGAGCACCAGTGCCCCGCCGGATTCCATGTTGGATTTCAAGATCATTGGTTAGATGCTGGGTTGAATGCCTGCAAAACTTGCAGGGCTGTGATCGGGATGAAGCGGTCCGGCCGAGCGGATCTGGCATTCACCTGAATGCCCCGCGGCGGGAAAAACCCTGTTTTTCAAGCTGTTTTCAATCATGGCCGCAGGAAATGGCGGTTGAAGAGACGCACTCCGATCTGACGCTAAGAATTATGGATTGTTTGCTTTGCTAAGACAACCAAATAGTTTACAAAAGCTTAGAGATGAACGTCGATCCGGCCGAATACTGGAGCCAAGTCAATCAGGATGGAAACATCGCGCGCTGGAGTCGCAATACCCGGCGCAAGATGGCGATGTGGCGTGCCACGATCCTGCTCGCCCGCGCCTTGAAACGCGGATTGGACATCGTGGGTTCCATCGGGGCCTTGTGTGCCTTTTCGCCGATTTTCCTGCTCACCGCCCTTTTGATCAAAATCGAGGACCGCGGCCCGGTCTTCTTCTGCCAGAAGCGGGTGGGGGCCGGTGGGCGGCTTTTCGGCATGTGGAAGTTCCGTTCGATGGTCGTCAATGCGGACAAGATCAAGGACCAGCTTCTCACCGAAAACCAGCACGGCCAGGCCGGAGTGACCTTCAAGATGAAAAACGACCCACGCATCACCAAGGTGGGAAAA
>JALOTR010000128.1 GCA_025457805.1 Akkermansiaceae bacterium
AGCGGCGGCGGCCAATCTAACCAATTTATTGATACTTCCCTATCAGCCCTTTGCCGATCTTCCTGCCGTGCTTGCCACCGGCGATGTGTTGGTGGGCATTCTCGAAGAGGAAGCCGGGACTTTCTCGGTGCCGTCCAAAACCTTGAGTTATCTTTGTGCTGGCCGTCCGCTCCTGCTGGCGATCCCGCTGGACAATCTCGCCGCACGCATCACCCGCGATCATGAGGCGGGCCTCACCGTGGCACCTGCCGACATGGCTGGATTCCTCGCTGCCGCCACGCGGCTTTACGAGGCTCCCGAGCTCCGCGCCAAACTTGCAGGAAATGCCCGGGCTTATGCGGAGGAAACTTTCCCCATCGATAAAACCGCCGCGATTTTCGACAAGATTCTCGCACAATAGCATCCAGAAAGCCTTCCGTGCCCTTTTTCGCCGCCGCCCCCTTGGAGAGCGTATCCATCCCGAGAGCCCCTGAGGCCGGGCTGGTGGAGAAACTGTTGTGGGTGTTTGTGATGTCATTTGCCTTCGATTACCGGGCCTCGCAAGCGAGTGAGAGCGCAGGTGGATCGGGTATTGATCAATTGCTGTTTCTCGGCATCTGCACGCTTTCGTCCTGTGCCATCCTGTGGCTGGGCCGGCGATTTCTGCTGGTGCGCCCCATCGGCTGGCTGCTGGCATTCTGGGGCTTGTTTGTCGGTTTCATGCTGGTGAATGCCGCACTTCAAGGCGTGGCTCCGGGGCGCTCGCTGCGGGTGGTGCTGCCGCTGGTTTTTGTTTTCTTCGGCATGGCCAACGCGCACATCGCAGGCTGCATGGGCATCAGCCCCGCCCGGATCGTGCGGCCGATCCTCGTTGCGGCCTGCATCAACGTGCTGTGGCGGATTTTCCACGGTTTCGCCTTCAAGTCCGCCACGCTGGAAACCGTGCGCTTCGATGTGCAGAGCCCGGCCAACAGTTGGATCGCGGCATGGATCGGCTGTGCGATCCTGCTGCGCGGGCGTTTCCATTGGAATGTGATTTTGGTCTGCGGGGTGCTGTTCATCGGGATCTTCATCACGGTTTCCAGATCGCTGATTTTCCCGGTCATGGCCTCGGCCATGGCCTGTGGATTCTGTTATCTTCTGGGCCTGCGCTGGAAGATTTACACATGGGGTGCCTTGCCAAAACGCGTGCTGCCGGTGGCTGGGGCGGTCGGATTGGTCATCGCGTCGTTGGTGACGGTGGCCGTCGTGGAACCGCTGATGATCGAGCGCTGGAATGAGCGGCTGTTTCACAATGCGTATGCGGTGAACTTGAGCACGGACATTTCCTATCTGACCCGCAAGGCCGAGGCGGATGCCATTTGGAAACTGCTCAGCGATGAGCCGATTCATTTCATCCACGGCCGGGGCGTGGGCAGTTCGTATTATTGGGACGCCGCCTATTTGCCGGAAATCTGGAAGGTCATCCCGAAATCGGAGATGGAGGTGGATGACATCTGGTTCGCCGGCCACTCGGTCTGGACCTACGGCCTTCTTTCCGGGGGCATCATCGCCATTTTTGCCTATCTGGTTCTGCTGGGCAGCACCGCATTGATGAGCCTCAACGCCGCCCGGGCGAACGCATCGCACCCGGGTCCTGACCATTGGCTTGCATTTCTGCCATTCGTTGTTACCTGCTGCGTCATCAGCGAGACGCTCACATCCAATCCCTTCCAGGAACGGCTCACCGGCATTCTTTTCGGAATGATGGCCGGGCTCTCGCAAGCCTACATGGTCCGCGCCTCGTGGATCCATGCCTCCACTTCAAGAGGATCATGAAGACGGCGGGCGAAATCACGGTGGCGCTGGTGGACCCCATCTGGGTGGGGCATCATCCGATGTATTTCACCCAATTCACCGCCTCCTTCCTCCGCTGCGGAGCAAGGGTGATCGGGCTTTGTCCGGACCCGCAAGCTGCGGCGAGAAACCTCGGGGAAACGGGAGGAAATCGGGTTCACTTCGCGCACTTGCCGACCGGAAAACGGAGTTTCTTCAATGGCCGCTTCGAAGGGGATCCCGCCCGGACCTTTGGACGCTGGAAGCGGGCGGCGGACCAACTCGCCATGGCGGAAGCGGAATGTGGCTGGCAGGCGGATTTTGTGTATTTCCCCTATCTCGACAGTTATCTGCGATTCCTGCCATTTCCGCAGGTGCCGGATTCGATTTTGCAACGTCCCTGGAGCGGGCTCTATCTGCGAAACCATCATCACGGCGAGGCGACTTCGATCAAAAAATCCCTGCGCCTTCTCGCCAAGGGAGATGCCATCCTCCGCAGCAAGCTCTGCCTCGGCATCGGCGTGCTTGATGAACGTTTCATTCCGGAAATGAAGTCGCTCACGCGCAAACCGGTGATTGCCTATCCGGATGTCACCGAGGGCGGAGTTTCGTCCACTCCTTATCCGCTGGCCCTGGAAATCCAGCGCAAGGCAAACGGGCGGACGATTGTGGGAATCATCGGGCTGGAACGCCGCAAAGGCTTGCTCACCCTGCTCCGCACGGCGGAACTCGCGCGCAAGGCAACGCTGCCATTTTACTTTGCCTGTGCGGGCTCGATCCATCTGGGCGAGTATCCAGACACCGAACGCGCGGAGATCGAGAAAACCCTGCACGGCATTGCCTCCGGCGAGATTGAAAATGTTCATCTCGATCCCAGCGCCGGTCGAATCCGTGAGGAAGGAGATTTCAATTTCCTCTTCTCCTGCTTCCACATCGCGTGGGCCGCATACGAAGATTTCCAAGGCAGCAGCGGCACCTTGAGCAAGGCGGCTTTGTTTGAAATTCCCTGCATCGCCACCGCCGGCGAATGCATCGGCCAGCGGGTGGAAAGCTATCGGATGGGCCTCACCGTCCGCGAAGCCACACCGGACCAGGCATTGGCAGCGCTGCCACGGATTGCCGGACGGATCGATTGGAATGGGGATGCGCTTTTGCCGAAGTATGAAACCTACCGCGCCGACCACTCGTTGGAGCGGCTCGACAGCATCCTTGCGGATCTCGTCGCCAGCGTAGCCGCCAGTACGGCGGTCCGGTGATGACATTCTGTTAGACCGAAGCGGCCTTTCGCAGAATCTCTGCCGTGAGTTCGGCATAGTCCCCTTCCCCGGTGAAATCCGTCCTGGGCCTTGCGGCGCAGTGTTGACGAACCTTGCTCCAGTCCTGCGGCGAAACGGTTTCGAAAAAATCTGTTAGAGAGGAAGCGAGCGGCTCCGCAAAAGTCCAACCCGCCTCACGGGAGGCAATCCATCGGCCGGTCTCGGTAGCTGCGGAGGCCAGCGCGGGAATGCCGAAGCAGCCGCCTTCGTAAATCCGGTTGGGCAGCAGCCAGGCGGAGTTGCCATTGGGGTCGGATTCGTCAAAGGCCCAGTTGAAATCGATGGCTCCATAAATCTTCGCCAGATCTCCGGGACATTCGTAGGGCCCGAGGAATGCGATGCCCGTGCAGCCATCAATGAGCCCATGGAACTCATCGGCAATCGTTCCCGCCGGATATCCGCGCAGGACAAAGCGCACCCGGCCTTCCAGTTTGGTGGCGATTTCACGCATCACCTCCAGACTGCGGCTGCAGCGGAATGCACCGAAGCATCCCACCACCCAGGGGCGACCGTTTTCCACGGGATCCTGTTTTCCTTCCGCTTCCGGCAAATGCAGGCCCGGATACACTTTGTTTTCTAGCAGATAGATATCTCCTCGATGATTTTGCACCGGATGGAAATACTCGCGCACGAAGCCGGGCGAAGTCGTCACCAACAAGGCGGTGCGCTTCAAAACAAAGCGCTCGATCGCCCGGAACACCTTGGAAAGCGTCCCCTGCCCCACCATCGCCGGTTGGATGTCCGCAAGCTCCAGAATGAGGGGCGCGCGGCTTCCGGCAAAGCAGCGGCCCAGCAGGGCTAGCAAGGCGTTGTCCGTATTGACCACATACACGGAGCTGCAATCCGCGAGGCGTGCCCGTTGTTTCCACAACACGCCCACGCATCCCACAAAGGCCCACAGGCGTTGAAGATAACGCCGGTTGTAGGTGGTGCCGAGATGGATGTTCTCCCAGGTGGGTGGCACATCCTTTTTCTCCCGCACCCGATGGAAGGTGAAACCGATGACTGTCCAGCCTTGATCACCCAGGGCGGCGATGCGTTTCACCACCCGGGCGTCACCCCGCTC
Organism: Akkermansiaceae bacterium; assembly: GCA_025457805.1. Lineage (GTDB taxonomy): Bacteria > Verrucomicrobiota > Verrucomicrobiia > Verrucomicrobiales > Akkermansiaceae > Luteolibacter. Next base: position 4,177 of record JALOTR010000128.1, read on the forward strand.
ATGGGCGAAGAAGGCGATGCGTTTGGAGTTGGGAAGGGTGGAAGCGGTCATGCGGATGGGGATTCGGTCTTGCTCCCGGCGCGGATCCGCCGGGCCTCCAAATGCGGCAGCACCCGCAGGAGGACCCAGGCAAGAAGGATGAAAAACGCATCGAAGGCGATCCAATACTGGGCCTGAATCCACGCGCGTCCCATCACGTCATCGCGCCATGGATAGAGCCATGCGATCCCGCCGGATACCGCATCCGCCACCAGATGCAGGCCGGAGGCCAGCCAGAGCACCAAGGCCATGCGCAAGCGCGAGCCCGGCTCGAAGACCGTGGCCAACAGCGCCACCACCGGCACCAGTCCTGCCATGAACCAGACCGTGTGCGACCAACTCGTAAGCCTCGCTTCCAGGGAAATATGTGGCGTGCAAAGGTCCGGCAACACGCCGAACACGGCGATCGTGCCCAGCCCGGCCATCGAAAACTTCCGCCCCTGCCCGCTCGCGACGGACCATTGATCCGCCAGCAAACAAGCGCAGACCGGCATCAGGGCATGGGTTCCAGCAAGCATGGCCTATAGCAACAGATTTCGCTCTCGAAAGCACGCACGAAATCAACACCCGGAAATCAATCAGAGATCCGGATAGGTGGCTCGCAGATCCAGTTCGTCACCAAGTTCCTGCTGCTGGGCGAGAAGTCGTTTGAAAAGATCGCCAAGCCGTGCCTGATGCGCGGGAGCTTTCGACAAGTCCGCCATCTCATCCGGATCTTCCGTGAGATGATATAACTTCGCCACGCGGATTTTCGGATAAAGAATGAGTTTCCAGCCATTGTGGATGATGGCGCGCTGGAGATTCATATAAGTGCCATACATCACCTCCCGCGCCCCGCCAGCCTTGGGATCACGAAGCAAAGGAAGCAGACTGCGGAATTCCACCGCTTCCGGTTTTTCCACTCCGGCGATCTCCAGCGTGGTGGCCATGAGATCCTGAAGATAAATCGGGGCACTCACGGAGGCGCCGTGTTTCACGCCGGGACCGGCTACCAGAAAGGGCACTCGCAAGCTGTGATCGTACATGTTCTGTTTTCCAAACAAGCCGTGATGACCAATGGCAAGTCCGTGATCCGAAGTGAGAAATATCCATGTGTTATCTTTGAGCCCCGACTTCTCCAAGGCATCCAGAATGCGGCCGATCTGGGTATCGAGATGACTGATGATGGCATGGTATTCCTGGCGGTGAACCTTGACCGCATGCCTCGTCCGGGGAAACGGCGCGAGTTGTTCATCCCGCAGGTCCTTGCCACAGCCCATGCCTTTCCGATGCGGATAAAGAGGCAGGAAACTTTCCGGAACCTTGATGCGATCGAGCGGATACTTCTCCACATACTCCTTTGGCGATTGGCGTGGATCGTGTGGCGCGTTGAAGGCCACGACCATGAAAAACGGCGGATCGCTGTCCTTGGATTGTTGGATGAAATCGACGGCATCATCCCCGGCCACCTCGCTCCAGTGCTTGCCGCCGGTCCAGAAACCTCCGAATTCCGGATCGGAGGCAGACCATGGATCCGGCTTGCCTTCGAGCGGGCGGTTGTAGGCAGCGGGCTTGGTGGAGGGCATGCCAGCGCGCACATTCCGGACCTCATTGAAGACCTTCGCCGGATCCACCTGGACATGCCATTTTCCTGTTAGATATGTCCGATAGCCCGCCTTGGCCAGCAACTGCGGCCACAAGCGGCCCGCCGTGGCCTCGCCTGAGAGTTTCGGTTCGATGCCCTTTGCGCGCCAGACCGTGCGTCCGGTCATGAGCATCGTCCGGCTCGCCACACAAACCGCCCCATGCCAGGCACCCATGTTGTAGGCATGGGTGAAGGTGGTCCCTGCCTGCGAAAGCCGATCAAGGTTCGGGATCTGGATGTCCTCATAGCCGCGGCCATGCAGTGTCTCGAAACTTTGGTCGTCCGTGAAAAGAAACAGGATGTTCGGCTTGCCCGCCGCATCTGCGGATAAAGATAAGGAAATCAGCGCGGTCAAAGTGAGCAGGCCCCGCAGGAGAAGTTTTGATATCATGGGAGTTATCTGTTGGGGATGAATGGAATCATGGTGCGGGAATCGGGTTCCCATCAGGACCGAAGTTGTCGGCAACTTCAGCGCCCTGATTGCGCCGCAGTTGCAATGGAAATCCCTTGTCGAAAAGCCGGTTGCCCTTGAAGCGGAGATTTTCCACGCCCTCGATGGTCACAGCACCGTAGATCCGGTTGTTTTCAACGACCACATCCTGCACCGCACGGGGACTGGCCCAAGCGGCATCATCGTTCGCCTTGCCACTTGGGGATCCCTTCACGATGAGGGCGGCGGAGGCATTGCCGCGTCCCCGATAGAGATTGCAATTCCGCACGCTAGCTCCTGAGGGAAACACGCCTTCGATCTTTTCCGAATAGAACCAGATCAAGGCCCGGGCGGTGCATCCTTCCAGCTTTACCGGAGATTGAAAACGGCAGCTCATTTCAATCGTGCAGTTTTTCAACAAGGTCTCCGGATTGGTGGAAGCCGGATCCCATACCATGGTGCCCGCGGCAAGCCCGGGAATCGGATTCTCCAGTGTGATCTCCGTCTCGGGCGCGGCTGGTTTGCCTTCGATCAACCTTTTGGAGGGTCGTTGCTCGATCTTCACGATGCGAGCGTTGCCTAACAATTTTGCCGTCTCCTCATCGGCTGCGGTCAACGATCCTCCCTTATGCCATGGGATGAACAAAAGAGGAAATTTCTGCCTCACCTGGATCTTCGTGGGTGATATCATTTTGGAGACCACACTGGAGTGAGTAGAGATATTGAAAGCATCATCGCACATCCCGCTCACGATGCAGGAATCCCACAACAAGGGACCGCGATTGCCCTTGACTTGAAAACCATCGCGCCACGTGGACATCAGGCGGCCGCTGCCTGGCTTGGGCCGGATGTGAGTGCGAAGGAAAGTCACTTTTCCATGATTGCGATTCACCTCAAATCCAAACCACGGCGCAGACCAAAGCTCCACATCCTCGAAAGTGATATCCGAGTTGCCACTGATGTGAAATGTCGC
>JALOTR010000129.1 GCA_025457805.1 Akkermansiaceae bacterium
CGGAGAAAAGCAAAGGTCTCTATGACTACCTGCAGAATTTCCAAGGCTTCCTCGCTCCGCCGATCTTCGCGGTGTTTGTGCTCGGCATGTTCTCCAAGCGCGTCAACGCCCGTGGGGCTTTCGCCGGTTTGCTCGTCGGATTTATCGCTGGCATGACCAAGCTTACCTTGCAAACTCTTACCCAATCCAACGTACTCACCGGTGACGGCCTTCTGACTGCTATCGGCAAATACAACGGCTACTATGCCTGTGGCTGGCTGACGCTCATCAGCATCCTGACCATCGTGTTTGTCTCGCTGACCGCTCCGGCACCGACGGAAGAAAAACTCTTCAACATCACCTTCCGCACCCTCAGCCCGGCCAAGCGCGCGGAATGGAAGGAATCCATCACGATCGGCGATTACATCGGGACCTTTGCTGTCCTTTGCATCATCGTCACCGGCTACCTCTATTTCAGTTTCTGGCTGAACTGAGCCAAGTCGCTCCACCCACGTGGCGGGACCACTTTTTCACGATCCGCAGGAAGCACGTTCCTGCGGATCGTTTTGTTTTCCGGCCCATGCATCCCCCGCACGGGTCCCCCAATTATGGGGAGAGAGGGACCATTGAGTTGCTTCGAAGGTTTAAAAGGCGCGAGGATCGCAAGTGATCACCGTTGCGCGCTGCTTCGACCGGCCCGGTGGAACCCAAACTCCGATTCCATGAAACCCAAAATTCATCTACTGATTCAGGCCTGTGCCCTCCTTGCAGGTGCGTGTGCCCATGCGGATACAATCGCTTATTGGCGATTCGAAGGCGACGGCGTCACCACTCCCACCACGGGAGTTCAATTGGAAGACACCAATGGCCGCACAACCACCACGACCGGTGTTGGAATCCGTGCGATTGATAGCTCTGGGAATGGCAATACCATTTGGGCCTGGGATCATTCCTGGGCGGGGCATACCTATGATGCTGCGGTGCCGTTTTCCTCCATCCCGCAGACCGGAGCGCCCAATGGATTCTTCGCCAAAAGTGCAGGAAGTTTCCCTGCATTGTTCACTTGGTCCAACCAATCATCTCCCTCCGGCATCAATCTGGATACCTGGACATCGACGACATGGACGATCGAGGCATCCTGTTACACCACAGCGCTCGGAGCCTTTCGGACCGTGGTGGGCCGCGAGGGCAATGGAGTGGAAACCGCAAATGCCAACACCGCTCCTCTGTATTTCCAGATGCAGAACAACAACCGCTTCCGCATCTTGTATGTGGACGCCTCTGGTGTGGCGCGGGTGGCGGAGGATACGACCGCGATGGTGGCGAACCAATGGTATCACTTCGCCGCCACCTGTGATGGCGTCACGCTCAAGCTTTTTCGCAGAACTACTGGCGATGCCGCCTACAATCTCGTGGGCTCGACGAACGTGAGCACCAGCAGCAACCCCGCACTCATCAACCCTGGCAATGACGCATCGGGTCAGCCTTGGGGGTGGACCGTTGCCCGCGGCCGTTACGGCACGAACGACGATCCGTCCCAAAACCACGGCGACCGATGGCTCGGTGGTGTGGATGAAGTCCGTATCAGCAATGTGGCCTTGGATCCCACCCAGTTCCTTGCTGCGGCCAATGCTCTCGATACGGACAACGACGGTTTGCCCAATGCCTGGGAAACCGCCTACGGCCTTGATCCCAATTCCAACTCCGGCATCAACGGAGCAGCAGGGGATTTCGATGGCGATGGCATTTCCAACCTTGCGGAATTCGAAGGGGGTTCACTTCCCAACAATGCAGCTTCGACTCCAAGCGACATCGATGGCGATGGTCTGGCGGACCTGTGGGAGAACTCGTTCTTTGGAAACCTGGCGCAGACCGGCAGCGGTGATCCCGATGGCGATCTTGCCAGCAACGAACAGGAGGAAACGGCGGACAGCAGCCCCGTGAGCGCGCAGCAGTATCCGGACAGCGATGGCGATCTGATGAATGATGCCTGGGAGACGGCCTTCTTGGGAAATCTATCGAAAGACGGCACCCTCGACACGGACCTCGATACCTATACCGACTTTGAAGAACACGAGGCACACACCAACCCCAACGACATTGGTGAGTCGCCCATCTGGTCCGCTTTGAAACACCGCTGGACCTTTGACGGGACACTTGCGGACAGTGTGGGAGGAAGCAACGCCACCGTGATCGATGTGGGTGCCAATGAAGTGACTTTCAACAGCATCACCACACCCACCGCCATCACCATGACCGGTGGGGCGAAGGCCGCATCGGACTATGTGCAGCTCGGCACCAACCTGCTTCCCAATTCGACCACTCCGGTGACCATCGAGTTGTGGGCGACACAAAACGCCGTGCGCAACTGGAGCCGGATCTTTGATTTCAACAGCAGCACCACGGAAAACTTCTTCATGAGTTGGTCCACCGGCACCAACAACCTCAGCGAACGCGTGGAGTGGGTGGACAATGGAGTGCTTTCCGGCGCATGGGACACCAACCAGCCTTACACAGTGGGCACGAAGTTCCACATCGTGATGACCGTCCAGCCTCTTGCAGGTGCCGGTGGCAACACGAGGGTGACATGGTATTCGGCACCTGCCGGACAATCGGACCTCGGTGTGGCTCAAGGAACCTTCGACACCGTCATCAACCTCCCGAACTTCGTGGACCTCGTCAACGACCTCGGCCGCTCGCCTTGGCCGGATGACACCGCGTCTGCCACTTATCACGAAGTGCGGATTTGGAAAGGCGCACTGACGTCCTACATGCGTGAAATTCTTCATGATCAAGGCGAAGGCAATCCCGACATCGCCGATACCGATGGCGACTTCCTGCCGGATGCTTGGGAGGAAGTTTACTTCCCCGGCAACCTAGCAGCCCTGTCCGCCACTGGAGACAATGACCTCGATACCATTTCCAATCGCGATGAGTTCGTCGCCGGTTCCGATCCGGACAACAACCTGTCCGTGCCTGACGACGTCGATGGCGATGGACTCCTTGATGTGTGGGAGATTGGTTATTTCACCAACATCACCGCGCAGGATGGTTCGGGAAATCCAGACAACGACCAGTTCACCAACGAGCAGGAGGAAACCAATGGCACCGATCCGAACAATGCTGACAATGACTTCGACGGTCTGAGTGATGTCTGGGAATTGACCTATTTCCCCAGCACTTTGGATCAGGCCGGATTCAATGATCCGGATAGTGATACCTTCACCAACGAGCAGGAGGAAACCGCAGGCTCCAATCCTGTTGTGGCAGCTTCCATCCCGGGCGATGTGGATGGTGATGCTTTGCTCGATGCATGGGAAACCACCTACTTCGGAAACATCACCGCGCAGAATGGTTCGGGTGATCCGGATAGTGATACGTTCACCAACGAACAAGAGGAAACCGGCCGCTCCAACCCAACGCTGGCGGCATCGGTTCCAGGTGATATCAATGGCGACGGTCTGGCCGATGGACATATCCTCGTCGGTTCCGATCCGCTCGGCAGTGCATCGTTCAATTCCGGTCTCAACTGGGATGACGGACAGGCGCCTGCTCCAGGAAACAACTATCTGGTTTCCATCAACAACTTCCGCACACCGGAAGGGGTGGATCCGCATACCTTCGCCGGTGACAAGCTGATCATCACCACGGGTGGCAATCTGGTCATCAAGGGCAGTGGTGCGATCACCATCCCGGACTTCGGCCTTGATGGCGGACTCATCAACAATGCCACCTCGCCAGTCGCGATCGTCGCGCTTGAGGGAGTGATGAATGTGACCCGTAGCTCCGAGATCTGGGCGAACAACAACAGCCTTATCATCAACGCGGTCATTACCGGAAACCAGAACCTCAACATCACCCGTAGCGGTGCTGTGAACACAGTCACCTTCAATGCGGTGAACTCATGGACCGGCAACATGAACATCACGGGTGGTTTCATCCTTGGCGGAACGGGCAGCCTCAAGTTCGTCCCAGGTGCCACCACGGTGTCCAACAGCATCGGAGGAACGGGAAGTGCCGTATTCGATGGTGCGTTTGCGATCGACCTCGGCGCTGCATCCAACACCATCGGTGACAACTGGACGCTGGTGAACGCAGGCTCGCTTGCGGAGAGTTATGGCACTGGTTTCACCGTGACCGGATTCACTGCGGATGCTGCGGCAGCAGGTGCGCGCAAGTGGACCTCCGCTTCCGGCACCTATCAATTCGATGAAGCCACTGGCGTGCTCTCCCGCATCGCTCCTGCAGGCAATGATTCGGACAGCGATGGTCTGGATGACACATGGGAAACCACTTTCTTCGGTGGCCTTTCCGCCGCAAACGGTGGCCCCTCCGAAGACTTCGATGCAGACGGCACAAACAACCTCACCGAATTCCGTCTCGGACTCACTCCGAACAGCGGCACCTCGCGGTTTGTCATCACCCAAGGCGCATCCGGCCTGCTGACCTGGCCAAGCGTGGAAGGCGTCACCTTCGTGGTCGAGCGCAGCACCACGCTGGGAAGCTGGGCGACCATCGCGACCGTGCCGGGCACGGCGGTCACCGCCAGCTTCACGGATCCGTCTCCGCCCTCGGGCACCGCGTTCTACCGCGTGGGGCTCCAGCCCTGAGCGGTTTGAATGATTGAATCAAAGCCGGAGGCTGACATGGCGGCCTCCGGCTTCTTCGTGTCCATCCCGCAAATGCGCCATCACAAACGCGAGAGATGACTTTGCGCCGCGGCGTATGGTTGAAACTTCAGCCATTCTCTAAAATCCCATGTCCTCCATCGCACGACGTCATTTCCTCAAGCAAACCGGTCTCGGTGCCGGCGGCCTCATCCTCGGAGCCCCCGCCATCGTCCGTGGCCAGAACCTCAACAGCCGCATCAACGTGGCCGCCATCGGAGTCGGCGGCAAAGGCGACAGCGATGTGAAGGAAACCGCCGCCGCTGGAGCCACCATCGTGGGCCTTTGTGATGTGGACTCGCGCATGCTCGACAAGAAGGCCGCCCAGCATCCCGAGGCGCGCAAGTTCGTGGACTTCCGCCAGATGCTCAAGGAAATGGGCGATTCGATCGACGCGGTGACCATTTCCACTCCGGACCACCTGCACGGCATCGCCGCGAAAATGGCGATGGACATGGGCAAGCATGTGTTCTGTCAAAAACCGCTCACGCAAACCGTCTTCGAGGCCCGCGAGTTGAGCCGCCTCGCACGCGAGAAAAAACTCGCCACCCAGATGGGCAACCAGGGCAGCGCCGGAGACGGCCTGCGCCGCGCGGTGGAAGTGATCCAATCCGGTATCATCGGCAATCCGCGGGAACTCCACGTCTGGTCCAACCGCCCGATCTGGCCCCAAGGCATCGAGCGGCCAAAGGGCGAGGATCCGATTCCTGCGGAACTCAATTGGAATCTCTGGCTCGGCCCCGCCCAGCTCCGGCCCTACCTGAAAGAGATCTATCATCCCTTCAAATGGCGTGGCTGGAATGACTTTGGCACCGGTGCCCTCGGAGATATGGCATGCCACACGGTCAACATGCCTTTCCGCGCGCTCAAACTCGGCTATCCCACACTCGTCGAATGCGAAATGGCATCGCGGATTTTCGCCGAAACCTATCCGCTCACTTCGCGCATCCGCTTCGAGTTCCCCGAACGCGAAGGCCTGCCGCCACTCAAGTTCTGGTGGTATGATGGCGAACCCTCGAAGGACAATACTCCGCTGCGCCCTTATCCGGACATCGTCAATGATGTGGTGAATCTCCGCGGCAAGTTGCCGATTTCCGGCTGTCTGATTATCGGTGAAAAAGGCCAGCTTTTTGCTCCGGATGATTACGGCGCTACCTTCTTCCTGAAACTGGAAGGCGATGAGAAATTCATCCATGGCGACAAACACGAAGCCGTCAAAGGTGTCGAACAAAGCATCCCGCGTTCGCCCGGCCACTACAAGGAGTGGATCGAGATGATCAAGGGCGGCGCACCTGCATATTCGAATTTCGAAATCGCCGGTTATCTCACCGAAATCATTCTGTTAGGCTGCGTGGCCCTGCGCGTGGGAGAAGGGGTGAAGATGGAATGGGACGGCCCGAACATGCGTTCCCCCAATTGCCCGCAAGCCGATCAGTTCGTGAAACGCACCGAGCGCAACGGTTGGTGATGTCATTGCAATGGGGCGCGGAACGGGTTCCAATGCCTCGAAGAGTTGCGATTTCTTTAGCGCCAAAGGTGCTCCGCATATCAGCCCAGGGCATCGCCCTGGGTCCTCGTGATCAATGAATTCGGAGCCCTGAAGGGGCGATGCAAACGGCGGCCATTCGTGTTGGTTCGCCCCTTCAGGGCTCGGGAATTATAACACGCCATCACCTAGGGCGATGCCCTAGGCTGGTATGCGGAGCACCGTTGGTGCTGAATGGAACGGGACCTAGTGGTGTAATCGAATTCATTCCGCAGTCCATCAACCACACTTGCGGCGGAATGAATTCCGCGCTCCATACCGCTCACGCCCCTTCCTGCTCCGCGCGGATTTTCTCCAGCTCCTCCCACCGCTCATAGAGCTTGAGCACGGCGGCTTTGCTTGCTTCAAGCTTCGCCGCCAGGGCGGGGATTTCCGCGAAATTCTTTGCCTGGAACTCCGGATCGTTGAGTTGGATTTCCATCAACTCCACATCCTGTTCCGCAGCGAGGATCACGCTTTCGATGCCTTCCAATTCCGCCCGCTCCTTGAAGGTGAGTTTGCGCGGCTTCTGGCTGGCTGCGGTTTTCTGCCGCGCCGCCGCATCCTTGGCAGCGGCCTGCGCCTGGATGCGTTCCGCGGATTCGCGGGCTTGGCGCTTTTCGAGGTAATAGGAATAGTTTCCTTCCTGCACCACCACGCCGTTGTCTTCGAAGGCGATGATTTGATCACAAATCCGATCGAGGAAATAGCGATCGTGGGAAACGCATATCACCGAACCATCAAAGTCCGCCAGCGCTTCTTCCAACATTCGCAGTGAAGGCAGGTCGAGATCGTTGGTGGGCTCGTCGAGAACGATGACGTTGCCGCCGTTTTTCAATACCTTGGCCAGCATCAAGCGTGCCCGCTCGCCTCCTGATAAAAGATCCACTCGCTCATTGATGCGTTGGTCATTGAAAAGAAAGCGCCGCAGATAGTTTCTTGCGCCCAGCGGCTGGTTTCCAAACATCAGCTTTTCATTGCCATCGGAAATTTCATCTAACAAAGAACCGGTGCCATCGAGCTGCATGCGCGTCTGATCGATGTAATTCACCT
>JALOTR010000130.1 GCA_025457805.1 Akkermansiaceae bacterium
TCGCTCAGCGTCACGTGGGACGCTTCAGGCGGCGCGGCGCGGATTTCATCCGTATCGGATTCCGCCGGACGCACGGTGCATTTCACGGCTTATGCCTCGGGTGAAAGCGGTGGTGAGGCTGGCACGCTCAAGTCGATTTCCTGCCCGCAAGTCGTCGGCATTCCGCCGGAGGCCGCGCCCTTTGTTTTCACTTATACCTCGGGCAATTCGGACCCCAACCTCAACGACAACCTGCTTTCCATCACCGATGGCGCGGGACGCTTGTTGGAAGCATTCACCTATCATTCCACCAGTGATGCCCGCAATGTGGAGTATGACCGCTGCGCTACCCATGACCGGCATGGTGGTGGCCATGTCACGGTCTTGAAATCCGCACCCAACAGCAGTGGCGGCTACACGATCTATCAGGTCGATGAGCTCGGCCGCCTCACCGAGACCGATTGCGACAAGCTCCACCGCGTCACCTCCATCCGCCAGTTCACCGGAGTTTGCACGCCCGGCACCCCTGCCGACGCCTCGACCAATCGCCCCGCCGGAAAACTCCGCGCGAGCGATCCGGATTTCTATGAAAGCCAGTATTCCTGGAATCCCGACCATGCCCTGACGCAGATCACCGATCCGGATGGCAGCCAGTTGCGCTTCGTCCATGAGCGGGAAATGACACCCGGCTGCCCGGTCATCGAGCGCGGCAACGTGCGCACCGTCACCCTCCGCTCTGCCAGCGGTCAAACGCGTCTTGTTTCCTTCGATTACCTGCCCGGATACGGCACACCGGAAGCTGCCATGCCGGGCGGGCCGTTTAGAGGCGCACCCGTGAAATGCGGGCGCAACTCCGGTGGCGAGATTGTCGGAAAGGCGGGCTTTCCGACTTTGAATATGGATAACATCCTGGAACCAACAGAAACCTTCCGCCTGTCAAGTTCTGGGAACGGCACGATCGGTGGCGTGACGCTCAACGACGACGCCGATTCCCTGATCAATCCCATCGCGATGGACAAAGGTCTCCGCTTCCGGTCCATTCCCGCATCCCTTTCGATCCCTCAAGACGACAGCGACGATGTGGCATCGATTTCCGTCGCCAAGCAGACTCAAGGTGTGGATTTCGGCCAACGAAAAGGTGGAGGCCGCAGAGATATGCTTTCCGACAACGCCACCTCATCCAGTGTGATGGGTGTCATTAGTGGTTTGGGCTATACTCCGCAGGCTGGACCGATCTTTGTGTTATCACCGCCCACACCGCGCATCTCCCGCATCGTCACCGGCCACGGCCATGAATACCGATGGACCTACGATGTTCATGGTAATCCAAGTTCCTATACCACACCGATCGCAGGGAGCGGCGCGACGTATGAACATGATACTCTTGGCCGCTGCACCTCGTTGACTTTGGCCGATGGCGCGGATTCCTATACGACGGCATTCACCTACGATGCCGCGACCGGCATGCCCGCCACGGTTTCCGTTGATCCCGGAAATCTCAATCTCACCACGCAGTTCCATTATGATGCATTGGGCCGCTGTGTTCGCGAGGTGGATCCGGGTGGTTTTGATACCTTGTTCGAGTATCTTCCCAGCGGTCGGCTTTCCCGCTGCGAGTCGCCGCCTGTAGGTTCGTCGCGCATCGCCACCACCTTCCACTACGACACGGCTTCCCGTCTCGTCCGTTGCGATGTGGAAAACCGCGATTCCACAGGTGCTCTCCATTCGTCTAACAGCGCCTACTCCACCTTCCTCGTTTACGATTCCCGCGCCCGCCTCGTCCGCATCGCGGAGGAAGAACGCCCGGTGGCGGTCACCAGCGAAATCATACCTGATTCCCTCGGTATCGAGAACTTCGCGGTGTGTGATTTCACCATCAATCCGGCCGGAGAGATTTCGCGTGTCAGCACTCCCGCCGCCTGCCGCGGTGCGACCGAGGACCTTGTTTGTGATTACCAATACGATGAGCGCGGCATGCTTTACCGTCGCATCCAAGGTGGCTTGGGTGCGCCGCATGCGATCGTGGATCAGATCGACTACTCGCACGCCGGCCTGCCGGTCCGCTCCGCGCGCCTCGTCGGTGGTGCGCCGGTGAGTGAGATGCTGTGCGATTATGATGGTTTCCACCGCTTGTCGTCCGTGACCGACCCGATGGGCAACGTGGTGCAGTTTTCCTACGATAGCCGCGGTGGGATCACTCGCGAGGTGTTCGGCGAATTGATCGACGAACCTGGTTCCGCGGGGAACGTGTTGCTAAGCAGGACGAAAATCGAAGAGGGCGGTAGATTCAACCTACAATTAGGCGCCATCGGTCTGGAAGGCCGCCTGACTCTCCCGGATCTTAGCGATGTCTGCTATGACATCTTTGCGGGCAGCACCCCCTCCTTAGCATCCCGCTCGCTCTTCCATCAGTGGCCCAATCAGGATGACGAGATCACAGAAGAACGTTTCGTAGCCGGCTCCACCGCGCCTCCCGTCGTCGAAACCACCACCATCACCCGTTCACCGGCGGGCCTCGCGAAACAAGTCAGCCGGAATGGGGATTTGCTCGCCACGTTCACCCATGACTCAGCGGGTCGCGTCGCAAGCAGTTCATCCGCCGCCACCACCACCACAGTCACTCGCGACTCACGTGGAGATACGTTGCTTTGTGGCAGTACCAGCCATTTCCGCATCGGCGGTGCGCCTTCCAAAACCTTCACCGTCACCCATCAATACGATTCTCTTGGTCGGAGAGTGCAATCGTCGGACAGCTCCGGGAACACCGTCGTCCGGGCCTTCGATTCCCTCGGCCGCCTCAGCCGCATGACCACGGAAACCGGAATGGTGGTGACCTGCGATTATGATGGAGGCACGGCGGTGGGTCCCTACTCACGCCGGATCAGTGGAGATCTCGATGGCGATGGTTCAGCGGAAATCGTGGTTTCCAGTTTCTCCCGCTGTGGCGAGTGGAAATCATCCACCGATCCCTCGGGTTATGTGACATCCGCCACCCGAGATGCGCTTGGCCGTATCTCGCGGGTGGATTATCCGGAAGGCACCTTTGAAACCTTCAGCTACAATTCCCGCGGACTCCATCATTGGGGAAATCGAGTGGATGGCATGACCTGCTCCATCGATCACGATCTCAATGGCCGCCCGGTTTCCATTTCCCTCGGAAATCTGCCTTCCGGAGTCGCACCTGTGGCGGATACAACCTATCGCTACGATGGACTTGGAAGAATGGTCCGCTGCGACCAAGGAACCTCCAGCGTGGTGATGGCATGGGACTCGCTCGGCGAGCGTGTCGGAGAAACTCAGAATGATGTCACCGTCAGCTCGTCCTTCAATCATCGCGGCCGGACAGGTCTTCTCACCAGTGTGCAGCAGCCCTATCAGCTGCGCACGGCCGAGAACCGCGATTCGCTCGGTCGCCTGCTTTCCGTTTCACTGGTAGATGCCACTGGCACGCTTTCGCCGCCGGTCGCCAGCTTTGAGCATCTCGGGCATCACGTTTCCCGCAGCATCGCAGGCAACGGCGTGAGCACCGCCTATACCTTCCGGGGCGATGGTGAAGTGCCGGTTTCCGGAGATCATAGCTTCGGCATGAAGCCCGTCCGCTGCATTGTCACCAACGGCTCCGGGTCCGTGCTGTCAGACAGCAGCATCTCGCGTGATGCGGCTCAACTTGCCACGTCGATCAGCACCCGCTTCAGTGCCACTCCCGCCGGACCGGGGCGAACCACCAGCTTGGTTCGCGATGGCATGGGTCGCGTGACCGGTTGGAGCACCAGTCGTCGTGATGGGCTGGGACTGCCGCCAGTTGTGGAAAACGAGGTGAGTTATACCCTCGATTCCCGTGGCGACCGACTTTTTGTTTTCGGCGGACAGGATCCCGGCAGCTACACCCAGTCTGCGGCGTTGCCTCCTGGCGATGCCCAGCGTGCCCGCTACACGACCTGGCCACGGGGCAGCCTCGAATGGGATGCCAACCGCAATCTCACCCGCATTCCCTACAGCGATATCACGCACACCATGCAATATGATGCGATCGGCCGACTGGTTTCCATCAAGAATGAAGCCACCGGCAGCCCCATCGCGGAATACAGCTATGACGGTCTCAACCGCCTCCTCACCCTCACCGTCCATGGCGGCTCGGTCCCACATTTCACGCGCTTCATCTACGATGGCTCCGTGTGCATTCAGGAACTCGGCAACGACGGCGTGGCCGATCTCACCCACGTCGTCAGCGGCGGCATCCGCCACTGCATCAGCACGCGGAACGGCACGATTTACTATCCACATAGTAGCAACCTGACCTACATCGGACCTTGTGATGCATCAGAAGTCATCACCAGCGCGACCGGGGCCGTTGTCGAGCACCGCACATGCGATGGCGATGGCAGGCCGATCTATCTGTCACCTGATGGCCTGCCTTCTTCCACGGGAACCAGCGTCACGCCGATCCGCTGGACAGCACCGGAGTGTCTGAGCGTCCCGAATAGCAGGACATGCACATGTCCCACGGGTTTCTACGTTTCAAGTCTCGGGAAAGTAGTCGGCAAGGTGAAGGATTTGACCAACCCAAACACCAAGAAGGAATACGTAGGGCATGTGACTTTGCTCAAATGAGATGGTTGCTTCTCAGGGTCGCTGCGTGATCCACGGTTTGCATCGTAGATCACGCGGCTGAGTGGCCAAATCCGTTTCAGGATCGATGAGCGGTGCGGGTTTCCCTCCATTGAGACTCACCACCGCATCCACCCTCACCTCCATCTGCATGCCATATTCCTTCCGGTATTCCTCCGCCAGATGGATGGCGAACTGATGGATCATATCAGGCTGTCCGGCCATGCGGATTTTCTGCCTTTCTGTGAGAAAGTCCCCGGGCTCGATGCCCCATTCATGGCCGCTTCCGGGGTCCCGGATGCGGAACGTCATTTCCTGTGCCTGCTTGTCTCGCAGCTTCATCCGCCATGAAAACAGATGGCCTTCCTCCGTCCATGCCACGTCTCCCGGATAGATCCAATGACGGAATGGCAGCAGCATTTGGATTGCCACCCAGGCCGCCATGCCGACGAGCAAGGGGCGAGCGAGTGGCTCATGATGCGCAGAGATCGCCGGTTTCTTCCGCCTGCCGAAACGCGGCCAGTCCGGCGGGAAAAACATCAGCGAAGCGGCCATCATCATCCACGGGAAGATGCCAATATCGAACAACCAGGCATTCATCCCGTTGAAACAAAGCACCAACCCATATCCAAGCATCCGCGTCCGCTTGCAGAGCAGCAATGGAACAAAAGCCAGATCCAGCAACAGCCCGCCATAACTGAAGAGATAGACCACCCATTCCTCGGTGAACCATTTTCCCAACCCCGGATAATCAGAACGCCTCGCCAGCCACATGCGCAAGGGTTCGCCGCGCAACCAATCACCATTCAGCTTGGCGATCCCGCCATAGAAATAAGGAATCCCGATCTGGATCCGCAAAAGCCAGATCCACAGCTGCGGGATGTTCGGGTCACGCGGCTTTGCTTTCCTCAAAGCATCCATCGACCAGATCTTCGTGGCAGGCGCGAAGATCATCAGGAATGCAATCAGGCAGATCAGATACAAATGGTTGAGATACTCGGCGGCATCGATCAGGAAGACATGGGTAATTCCCAAAAACAAAACAAAGGCAGCCATCCGGTAAAACAAACCCAGCGCCATCATCAATGAGGCTGCTGCCATGATGACGAACGCGACCACCATCCCATCGCCCGGCCATGGCCGAACCCAACCGAAACCAAGGAAGGTGAAATGAAATTCCGGAGCAACATATAACTCCCGCACCCAACCGTTTTTCAGATAGACGATGGATTCCACAAACATCAGCAACCCGAAGGCCATCCGGAAGACCGCCAGCGATGCCGCATCCACCGGCGCGGTGAGGCCCGGGCGCATGAGAAGCAAGACGTCCCAGCGGTTGATATTCATGATTGTTGCCAATCCACCAGCGCCCGCCTGCCTCGCCAAGGAAATTCACTCCGCCGCTCGCACGTCCTGAATGATCAGTTGCAAGGTCGTCCTTCCCCGAAAGGTGTTTCGATCAATCGTGAACGCCACATCCCAAGGCGGATCCGGCAAAGGATACTCGCCACCGCCGAAGAACACGGCATCCTGTTCATGATATCCCTGCCGCAGCATGAAGCGCAGGTGATGGTTTTTCATGTGCAGTGGCGGGCGGCTCAGCCCCACCTGGCGGGAAATGAAAACCGGTTGCGGATTTCCAGAGCCGAAGGGTTGGAGCAAATCATAACTTGCGAGGAATTCGAGCGAGAGTTGGTCGAAGGTGATTTCCGCATCGTAAACCAGCCTGGGCCTGCGCTGCTCCTCGCTGGTATGGGCGAGCACGTATTCGGCGAATCGTTTGCGGAACTCATCCATTTTTCCCTCAGCGATGGAAAGCCCCGCCGCCATGGCATGGCCTCCTCCTGCGATCAAATGATCATCGCAGGCACGGATCGCCTCGACCAATGAAACTCCATCGATGCTCCGTCCCGAGCCTTTTCCAATCCCGGCCTCGTCGATCGCCACGATGAAGGTCGGCTTGTAATACTGCCTCATCAAGCGCGACGCCACGATTCCCACCACTCCATGATGCCACGACCGCGAACCTAACACAATCACCGGATCGCGCGCCGGATCGAAGTCACGCGTGAGCATTTCCACCGCCTCGCGCCGGATGAGTCCTTCGTGATTTTGCCGCTCTTTGTTATAAGCATCGAGTTTCTGCGCAAGGTCGCGTGCAAGCCTGCGGCAATCGGTGGTTAGAGTGGCGAGCGCATCCTCCGGCGCATCCATCCGGCCCGCCGCGTTGAGTCTGGGCCCGATGCGGAAGCCGACGTCCATCGATGTCGCCGTGCCATTCATGCCGGTCACGTCTTGCAGCGCCCGCAACCCGGGGTTGAGCGTGTTGGGCAGGTGCTTCAAACCATGCCGCACCATCAATCGGTTCTCACCCACCATCGGCACGATGTCGGAAATGGTCGCCACCGCCACCAGATCGATCAGCTCCTTGAGGTCCAAATCCGTCTGCCGCGTCTTGAGAAGTGCGTGGCCCAGTTTGAAAACCACGCCTGCCGCACAGAGATAGGTGAATTCATCCCCGCACTTCGGATTTACCAACGCACAGCAATCCGGCCGCTGACCGGGAATCGGCTCATGGTGATCCACGATCAACACGTCCACCCCATCCGCCCGCAACATGGCCACTTCGGA
>JALOTR010000131.1 GCA_025457805.1 Akkermansiaceae bacterium
TCCATTCAATGGGAGAACCCACAAGGCACCGATGGACATCAAGGTGGCAAAGACCGCCGGACCGAATCCCGCCACCAGTGCCACCATCATCACCATCGGATAAAACATCAGGAACGGTGGAGTCACCGGACCGAGAAACGACTCCACGGCAAACTGGAGCAGCGTGGCCACCAGCGTCGCGCCGAGGGCGAAAGCGTAGCGCAGCGCGGGATGCCTCCGCCAGAAGTCAGCCGCATGAACGAAAAAGCCGGTGATGCGGAGCAGCAGGCTGTGGTTGGTGCGAGGGATCGGATTCATGGCTGGTGCACCGCGGCAGCCCATCACCTCATGTGATGGCTCTTCCCAAAGAGTTTTAACAGGCTCTCACTTCATTTCCAGTTATTCTCATTTTTGTTAGTGAATTGGAAACCCGGTTGAGTCGTTGATCCGGAGAGTTCGCGGTCTGTTTTTCTGAATCGTCCACAACCTGCACAAATTGCAGGGATTATGAGAACCGCCTTGCTGTCGATTCCCTGATTTGCAACTCGACAAATGGATGTAAATTCAACATGACTTTACCAAACGGTGCCGACGACGAAGAATTCATCCGACAAGCCTGCCCAACCGCGTCTGCGGGTGGGAGTGATTGAGGACAGCGATGTGGCGCGGAAGTTGTTGAAGAAAATTCTCCAACAACATGCGGAATGCGAACTTGCCGGTGCATGGAGCACGGGCGAGGAGGCGTTGGCGGAGCTTTCACAAATCCGTCCGGATGTGGTGCTGGTGGACCTCGATCTTCCCGGCATTTCCGGCGAGGATTGCTTGCGGGCACTCTCGGTGATGCTGCCTTGCACGGCCTTGGTGGTGTTGACCGCACATGATGATGCGGAGCGGGTTTTTTCATCGCTGCGTGCCGGGGCGAATGGGTATTTGCTGAAAGGCTCGCCGTCGGCAGAGATCATCGCGGGCATCAAGGCCGCCTATGTGGGCGGTTCACCGTTGAGTCCTGCGGTGGCGGGATTGGTCATTCATGCCTTCAAGCGCAGTTCCGCCAATGCCAAGCCGGCCATTCCATTGCCATCGCTTGCGCCGCGGGAAAAGCAGATCCTCGAGGCCCTCGCCAAAGGCAAGGCTCCCAAGGAAGTGGCGGCCGAGTTGTTCATCAGCTACGAAACGGTGCGCGATTATCTCAAGCAGATCTATCAGAAACTCCACGTCCGCAGCCGCACCGAAGCGGTGCTGAGATATCTGGAAGCGGGTGTGGGCACGGCGTGAAGCTGCGCGGATGATGCGGGATGGAGGAGGCAATTTCCCTCCAATTGAGGGGGGTTACAATGCGGGAAACGATGATACAACTTTCATCGTTCCCCCCCCGGAAAACATCTTTACGATCATGAGAATCCAACCGCCCATGCGGACATCCCCCCTGTCTCTTGCCTGTGCGGTTGTGCTCTTTCTAACAGCCTGCCGGGAGCAGGACACGGCCGCCCCCGGGGCCGTGGACTCTCCCGGCAGGACAGTGGTGTTTGATTGCATGTCCAAAAGCGTGAGCCCCGCCGCGCTTGAAAGCATGCGCTGGAAGGACGTGGTTCCCACGGCGGAAGCCTGCGCGCGCCATGGTCTTGTCGATGAAGCCTTGAAGGTCTCCAAGCCCCTCGCTCCGCCGCCGGTGATTTACCTGCGAGGTCTTCTACTTTTTTCCAAGGATGATGTGCAAGGTGCCGCAAGCGAATGGGCACGGCTGGATGTGGCGGCCGTTCCTCCCGATTTCCTCTATCCGCCGTGGCATTTGATGGATTCGTTCAACCCTGCTTGGAACCGCTACGAAGCACCATTGCTCCGGGCCGTGAATGAAAAAGCCGTCTCGTCCCTCACCCGCGCCCGCTTTCTGGGTGCCCAAGGCGGGTGGCAGGAGGCGCTTGAAAGTTATGCTCTAACAGATCCGTCGGCCTGGACACCTTTTGATGTCCGGATGTTTGCCATCATGAAACAGCAGGTTCCCTGCAAAGAGGATGTGCACACGCTCGTGTCCGGTGCCCTTGCCGGCGGAAGGGTTTCCGAGTGCCTGCGCGGCGACCTCACAGGTCTCATCCGCGCCGGGCCGGCGCAGGAACTGTGATCCCGGCGGCCTCGTCATTTGCGTTTCAACATCGATTCCGCAAAACGCAGGTTGTCCGCCGCGCGCGGGTGCTTGGGGTCGATGGCGAGGGCTTGTTGGAAATGGCGCATTGCCGTCGCATGATCGCCCATCTGGCCGAAGGTGACGCCGAGGTCGTTGTGGGCATTGGCATTCGCGGGATCGGCCGCGATGGCTTGCTCGAAAAGTTGCCGCGCCTTTTGGAAATCGCCTGCTTTGCGCGCAGCTTCGCCCTGCTGGTGGAGGGAGGCGGAATCGGCTTGCGGCGCTTGGTTTTTCGGCGCGGCCATCGCTTGGAGATTGGTGCTTGCCGCTGCATTTCCGGGATCTGCGGCGAGGGCATTGCGATAGGCCGTCTCCGCGCCTGCGGCATCGCCTTGGGCATTGCGGAGATAGCCGAGATTGACCCAGGCATTGGCGTGGCTCGGGATGGCACGCGTGAGATCGGTGAGAATCGATTCCGCTTCCGCTTTTTCGGAACCCTGCATGAGAACGCATGCGAGGTCGTAGCGTGGCTCGATGAAATCCGGTGAGAGTTGGATGGCCCTGCGGAAGGCCGCGATGGCGGGATCGCGGAAACCGGTCTCGATCAGGACTTTGCCGAAGTTATGCCATCCGGTGGCATGGTCGGGGCGGATCGCAAGCAGCCGCTCTAACAGAATCCGTGCATCCGCAGGCCGCCCCTGGCGGGCGTGGAGGATGGCAAGGTTGTTGATCGCTTCCGGATAGTTGGGGTCCGCTCGGAGTGAGAGTTCGAATTGCGCGCGTGCTTCTTCGATCTTGCCTGCATCCTGCAAGGCGAGGCCGAGATTGTTGTGGGCGAGATAATTGTTTGGAGTGACGGCGATGGCGCGGGTGAACAAGGCTTCGCTGGATTTCCAATATCCCACCTGCCGCCAAGTCAGGCCGATCCATCCGCAGAGCAGCATGGCTCCAATGGCGAGAGCGGGTTTCCGGTGGGTGGCTGCGTATTCGAATCCACACCATACCGCCGCGATGTAGAGGCCGATGAAGGGAAAATACGCATAACGATCCGCCATCGCCGCCGACCCCGCCTGCACGAGGCCGATCATGGGAACCAGCGTGCCGAGGAACCACAACCAGCCGAAAAGCAGGGCGGGCAGTTTCTTTCGAACTGCGATGGCGGCATAAGTGATGGAGCCCACCACGAGGGCTGATAGCAGCCATTGGAAGGGCGTGAGGAATTTGGGATAAGGATAAAACACCGCAAGATCCACCGGCAGGAACAAGCGCCGGACATAGGTGGCATAAGCAACCAGTGCATTGCCGATGCGGGTCATCCACGGAAACACTTCTGCCGATCCGATGGCTCCGATCGATTGTTGACAGAGCACGGTGAGATAACTCGCCACGGCGGAAATGAGCAGGAGCGGCAGTTTTTCCAATGCAAGAAAAAGCCAGGGGCGCCCGCGGCGCAGCGGCCAGATATCACATAACATCATCACGCAGGGGAGTGTGACGGCGAGCGGCTTGGCCATGACGGCCATGGAGTGGAGAAACAGCACCAGCGGAAACCATTTCCAACTCTTGGAGCGCGAATGTCGTTCGTAGGCCATCAGCGCGAGAAGGCAGAATAGCAGCGAAAGCACATCCTTTCGCTCCGTGACCCATGCCACCGATTCGACATGCAGCGGATGGATGGCAAACACGAGCGCCACGACGGAAGCGCGTCCGGGTTTTCCTGTCATGCGCACCAACAGAATCAGCAGCAGGCAGGCATTGGCTGCATGCAGCAGCACGTTCAAGGCATGGTGCGGACCGGGGGCCACACCGAAGAGGCTGACCATCGATTGGTGGGACAGCCAGGTGAGCGGAATCCACATGCTCGGGCCGTGAATGCCAAAGGCCCATTTCGCACTATCGGCACTGAGCCCGCAAGTAACCTGCGGGTTATCATAGAAATAGCGGTTGTCGTCATAATTGACGAAGGGGAAATCGAAAGTCCGCGAGTAGAGGGCAAGCACCACTAGGGCGATCATCGCCAGATTCCGCCAGGGGAGGGGAGGCGTGGAGGTCATGGCTGCCATCGGAACTTCGCGGTGGCTGTTAGAATGCGCAGGCCGGTGCGGATGATGGGCACCTTGGACTCGCCCTCGGTGCGGCTGCGTGTGTGGACCGGCACATCCATTACCCGCAGGCCCCGTCTCAGCGAGCGGGCGGGGATTTCCACTTCGTATTCGAAGCGGTCACTTTGCAGGGCCATGATTTCTCCGGCTTCCGCCGTCCATGCCTTGAGCCCGGCGAGCACATCGGTCATGCGATGGGAAAACAGGAGTGAATCCCACAGGCTGAGAATGTGATTCCCGGCATCGCGCAGGAACGCGGCTTCCAGGTCCTTGCCGCTTTCCGGCATGAAGCGGCTGCCCAGAGTGACATCCGCGCGGCCGTCTAACAGAGGGGCGAGGATGGCTGGAATGTCTTTGGCGAGAAATTGGCCGTCTGCATCGAACTGCACGTGAAAGCTGCCTTTGGCCATGGCGATTCCCGTGCGGACGGCGTGGCCCTTGCCCCGATCGTTCAAGTGCGGAACATGGCGGAGGCCGGGAAAGGAAGGTTCCAGCGAACGGACGATTTCACCCGTGCGGTCGTTTCCTCCATCGATGACGAGAACCTCACATCCGGCGGGCACATGGGCGGCGAGGTCGGCCAGAGTCATGGCAATCGCGTCCTGCTCGTTGAAGGCACTGACAATGATGGTGATTTCCTCGGGGGCCATGGTCGGCCTGAAACTTCCTTGACGGGGAGCCTTCGGTAAAGCACGATCCAAGCTTCCATGGTAGTTCGCAACACAATCATGCACAGAGCCTTCCGCCTTTCTGCTGGAGTTTCGTCCTTCATCCTGCTCTCGGCCGCATCGGCTCAGGCAGTGGAGTGTCCGGCGGGTTATTACAGTTCGGATGGGCTAATTTGCGTTCCTGCGGGCCTCGGGCATTATGTTCCGGTCGCTGGCATGAGCTCGCAAATTGCCGCATCGCCCGGGCATTTTGTGGCGATCACCGCTGCGACTGCGCAAACCCCCGCGCCGTTGGGGCGCTTTGTCAGTGTGACCGGGGCATCCGCCGCCACGCTTGCGCCTCCGGGATTCTTCGTTGCCACCACGGGTGCCACTTCGGCGACCGCTGCTGGACCTGGGACCTATGTCTCCATCTCCGGGGCCACCTCGACAACGCCCGCTTCCGTGGGCTATTTTGTGAGTTCCCCGGCATCACAGACGCAGACACCTGCGGCTCCGGGATTTTATGTGGAACTGGAGGGTCGCACCTCGGCGATCGCCGCGAGCCCGGGTCACTATGTGGCCACCGCCGCCGCATCCTCCCAAAAGCCGGCTCCGCTGGGGACTTACGTGAATATCACCGCCGCCACGGCTCCCACACCTGCGCCCCCCGGATCGTTTGTGTCGGTGACCGGGGCCACCTCGGCATCGCTGGCACCTTTGGGTTTCTTTGCGGCCGGTTCCGGGTCTTCGACTGCGACTCCGGCCAGCCCGGGATATTTTGTGGCCGTCCAAGGTTCGGACTCGCAGACACCCGCGCCGTTGGGGCGGTATGTGCCCGGTATTGCGGCCACGGCTGCCATTCCAGCAAGCCCCGGAAACTATGTGGCGACCACTGCGGCCACCGCCCAGACTCCGGCACCGATCGGATACTATGTCTCCGGTTTCGAAGCCGCTTCGCCGACGCCCGCAGGTTTGGGGCAGTTTGTAGCGATGGAGGGCAGGACCTCCGCCCAACTGGCGGGGCTCGGACATTATGTGAATACGATCGCCGCCTCCGCGCAAATTCCCGCCAGCCCTGGATATTATGTCAATACCATCGCTGCCACGTCTGCGATTCCGGCAGCTCCGGGCTATTACGTTGCGGCCGCGGCTTCCACTTCTTCGGTTGCGGCGGACTACGGTCATTACGTGCCGACCTCTGCGGCTACGGCGCAGATTCCGTCTCCTCCCGGTTATTTCGTCGATCAAATTGCTGCCACGGCTCCGGTGCCGGCGGCAATGGGATTTTATGTTCCTGAGTCTGGCCGGACTTCGGCGCTCGCCGCTGGATTGGGACACTATGTGGATACCATCGCAGCGACTTCGGCGATCCCTGCTCCGCGCGGGAGATATGTGAATACGCTTGGAGCGACTTCGGCGATTCTGGCTCCGCCGGGGACTTATGTGCCGGATATCGGTTCCACTTCGGCGCTCTTGGCCACTGCTGGAAACTATGTTCCGCTTGCCGGGCAGTCTGCCCAAACTCCAGCTTCACCCGGATTTTATGTCAGTGATTACGGAGCTGATGCGCAAGTCCCCGCGGGTCTTGGTTCCTATGTGCCTGCTGCGGGTCGGACCTCGGCCCAGTTGGCAGACTTGGGCCATTATGTGGACAGCATCGCTGCCACGGCACAGATCCCCTCGCCGCCGGGATTTTATGTCAACACGATCGGCAGCAGCGGGGCCACTCCGGCAGCGCCCGGCACCTATGTGCCGGCATCGGCTGCCACCTCGGCCATCACCAATCCGCCCGGCACCTGGTCCGGTGCGGCGTCGCGCGCAGTGAGGGCGGCGTCTCCCAGTGTGATGCCGAATGGATCTTTTATCATGGGTCCTGTGTTCGGCTCCAACCGTGGACGTGGCGATACGGTTTATCTCGGCAAATTGCGTGAAAGCACGACCTTTTCCCTCACTCTCCGGAATGATTCGGACGACTATGGTTCCGCCCATCCGCTCACGGATCTGAGCATTCAATCCGTGGTGGTTTCCGGAGACAGTGCTGCGCAGGTCACGACATCGAGCGTTCCCGCAGCCGTCCTGCATGAAGGACAATCGCAGTTGTTGAGTTATCAAATCGATCCTTCTATTAAAAACTTCATTGATATATCTTCATATATCTCCATGTTATGTATGATGGTGTTAGGTGGTGGATTAATGTTTCAATTACCGGTAGTTATCTATGCTTTATCCAGCATGGGAATGATGACACCACAGTTCATGCGTAATTACAGAAGGCATGCTATTGTAGTTATATTTATTGTTGCAGCAGTATTAACACCTTCACCGGATATCTTGGCCTCGCGGCCGAT
>JALOTR010000132.1 GCA_025457805.1 Akkermansiaceae bacterium
ATGATGGGGGGGCGGGGAAATGGCGCTTCTGAGAGTGGATTCGGCGGTGGGCTCTACAACGATGGAACCGTGACGCTGGAGCGCTGTGTTTTCCAGGACAACGATGCTGCGAACTGGGGTGGCGGCGTTCATAACGCATTGAACGCCAATATGACCATTCGATCCACGACCTTCAAAATGGGTGACGCGGGTCTATTCGGTGGCGCGGTTTCCAACTCGAGTACGATGATCATCGACGGGTGCACATTTGAGGGCAATTCATCGGCTTTCCAAGGGGGGGGGATCTACAGTGACTTCTCCAGCACGATCGCCATCACCAATTCGACTTTCACGGGAAACAACGCGTTCTTCTTCGGTGGTGCGATTTATAACGGCAGTCCCGCGCTGAGCGTTGGGAGTTCCACATTGGTTGGAAACACCGCTGTCCGAATTGGTGGGGGAATCTACAATGACTTCTTCGGCACACCCACTTCCTCCATCGAGAATTCCATCGTCGCTCAGAACACTGCCCCGGAAGGCGCGAACATTTTTGGACCGTGGACGGGCTCCAGCAACATCACCAGTGGTGACCCAAAGTTGTCGCCGCTGGGAAATTTCGGGGGACCGACGCAGACGATGCCGCCCTTGCCGGACTCGCCGGCCATCGATGCGGGTGGAGCGACGGCGTTGATCACCGACCAACGCGGACAACCACGGGTATTGCGGGCCGCTGCGGACATCGGCGCGTTTGAAAGCCCGCTTTCCGATTACAATCCGACGGGAGTGACCATCTACAGCCGCGTCACACCGGGCGACGAGGACGGGGTCTTTGAAATTTCGACCGATCCGGATTTCCTGCCGGTGGTGAGCACTTTTGCGGGCACGGGGACGGCGGGATTCGCGGATGGCGCGAGGTTGTCAGCAGTGATGGGATATCCTTCCGGCGTTGCGCAGGATTCGCTTGGCAACACGTTTTTCGCGGATACCGGAAATCACCGGATCCGGATGATCGGTGCGGACGGCTTGGTGGTGACCATCGCCGGCACCGGTGTTTACGGCTTGGCCAATGGTCCGGGAAACAGCGCGCAGTTCGCGTTTCCTTCATCATTGGCGGTGGGGCCGGACCAGAATGTCTATGTCGCGGATACCTACAATCACCGGATTTGCAGGTTGACCCGCCCGGCGCTTCCCGGAGGCGTGTGGACAGTCACGAATCTGGCGGGAACCGGCATCGCCGGATTCGTGGAAGGTGGGGGAGCGGCCGCGCGGTTCAACTTTCCTTACGGAGTCTCGCTGGATGAAAGCGGCAATGTTTATGTGGCGGACTCGGGCAACCACCGGATCCGCAGGATTTCAACCGTCGGGCAAGTCAGCACCTATGCCGGTTCCGGGACGAGGGGGTATCTGGACCATGCGACTGCGAGCGTGGCGAGATTTGATACGCCGCAGGGACTGGTCATCGCGAATGGCAGCTTGTATGTGGCGGATACGTTCAATGACCGCATCCGCAAAATCACGGCCGTGGGCGGCAATGCGGGGGCTGTCAGCACTTTCGCAGGATCGACCGCGGGATTCTCGGACGGCGCCGGCACCGCCGCGCAGTTTGATACGCCATCGGGAATCGCCACCGATGGTCTGGGTGCCCTCTACATCGCCGATGAGCAAAACCACAAGATCCGCAAGATCGATTCCCTGGCTGGCGTGACCACGGTAGCGGGGACGGGAGTGAGCGGTTTGGTGAATGGAAAATCCGATGTCGCCCGCTTTCATTCGCCGACCGGTGTGATAGTGGGCCTGGATGGGAACCTGATCGTCGCGGATGCGGAAAACCACGTCTTGCGCCGCGTCGCGATCAAACCGCTCTCGGTGCCATCCACTTCCTTCCCGGACAGTTATGGCGTGCAGGTAAAGCATGTTCTCGATGTCAACGCACTCGGTCTCGATCCGGGGGTGACCTATTACTTCCGCTGGAAATCGACAACGACGAGCATCACCCAGTTGTTAGGTCAGAGTTTCTATCTCTATGATTTCCCGGTGGTGGAGACAATGGCTGCCAGCAATCTGTCACCGTCTTCCGCGGTGCTCAATGCGATGGTCGATCCGAAGAACTCGCGGACGGTGGTCACTTTCGAATACTCGACCGATCCCAGCTTGTTGAAACCCTATGAGGTCAGCACGACAGCAGGTTCCGGAGTGGCGGGTTATGCGGAAGGTGCCGCCGCGATTGCACGATTTTCCAATCCATCCGGAGTCGTCGCCAATGCCAGCGGCGATGTTTTCGTGGCGGATCGCCTGAATCACCGGATACGCAAAATCACTGCGGGCGGAGTGGTTTCCACTTTCGCAGGTTCCGGTGCGCCGGGATTTGCGAATGGCACCGGAACTGCGGCGGCGTTTGAAAAACCGACCGGACTGGCCATCGATGCCAGCGGCAATTTGTATGTGGCCGACGAATGGAACCACCGCATCCGGATGATCACTCCTGCCGGTGTGGTCAGCACATTCGCCGGCAGTGGCGTGGCGGGCTTCGCCGAAGGCGCGGTGCAAACCGCCAGATTCCTCTATCCATCCGATGTGGCGGTGGATGCTGCCGGAAATGTATATGTGGCCGATGCCGGCAACCACCGCATCCGCCAGATCGCCGCTGGCAGCGGCTTGGTGAGCACACTCGCCGGAACGGGAGTCGAAGGCAGCACCAACGGGCCTGCCGAATCCGCACAGTTTTCCTCTCCCCAAGGCCTCGCCGTGGACGGAACGGGCAGTGTGTTTGTGGCCGATACCGGAAACCACAGCATCCGCGTGATCTCAGCAGGCAATGTTTCAACTCTCGCGGGCAGTGGGGCGGAGGGATTCCTCGATGGCCCGGGTGGCACCGCGATGTTCTCCTCGCCAAGGGATGTGGCGGTGGATGCCGACGGCGTCGCAATCGTGACCGATTCCGGGAATCATCGCATCCGCAGAATTTCGGCGGATGGTCAAGTCAGCACCCTCGCGGGTTCCGGCACGGCCGGTCTGCTGGACTCGCCGGGATCCGGTCTCTTTCCCGTCACCGCCTGCAAATTTGATATGCCACAAGGAATCGCGCTCGACAGCACGGGAGCGATCCTCGTGACCCAGGAGGGTGCGATCCGAAAAATCGCCCGGAGCGCGGAAATGCCCACTCTAACAGTAACGCCGGATGCCGAAGGGAACGGAGAGCGCTCCTTGTTCGCCCTGGTGGACCGCCCGCTGTTGTATGGTGCGACGTATTATTTCCAGGCACGCGGGACGAGTTATCGCGACTCGGTCACGGGTGGAATCCTCAGCTTCGTCACCCCGCAGGCGATGATTGCGGTCTTCGATGGAAACAACACTAGCGCACCGGAGCTTTCACACCTTCAGACGAATGTCGTGGATTTTGGCAACACGCCGACCGGTCAATCTTTCACCCGGCAGTTCACCATTTCCAACCCGGGAACCTGGCCTCTCACAGTAAGCACGGTGGATCTGCCACCTGGTTTCATTCTAACTGGTGGGGTGGGTGTCATCAATCCCCTCGCATCCGCCACCTTCCAAATCACCCTCACCGCAGCCAATGCCGGAAATTACGCCGGCAATGTGGTGGTCTCCAGCGACGCGCCCGAAGAAACCATCTTCTCTTTCCCGATCGCCGGCGTGGTTCTTGATCCACCGGTGCTCACCACTCTGGCCCCGACGGCGCTAGGGGTGGGGATCGCGACTTTCAATGCCACCGTAAACCCGCGGGAAAGCAGCACCACGGTATGGTTCGAGTGGTCACAGGATCCTGAGTTCGATGGAGTGAACGTGACCACGCTCGCAGGCTCGACTTCCGGTTATGAGGAAGGCACCGGTATGGATGCGAGGTTCAACCAACCATCCGGCGTGGTCACCGATGCGTCCGGAAATACCTATGTCGCCGACAAACAAAACCACCGCATCCGCAAGATCGCACCCGATGGCAGCACCAGCACTTTTGCGGGGACAGGCGTGGCCGGATTCGCCGATGGGGCTGCCAATATCGCGCAGTTTGACCAACCGGCAGGTCTCGCCTTCAACGCCGCCGGGATCCTGTTTGTGACGGACTCTAACAATCATCGCATCCGTGCCATCACATCGGCGGGCGTCGTGTCCACCTATTCCGGCCTCGGCACTTCAGGCTTCACCGATGGAATTCCCACTGCGGCGCGTTTCAACCGACCGAGCGGATTGGCAATCGACAGCACGGGCGTGCTCTACGTGGCGGACTCTAACAATCATCGCATCCGGAAAATCGCCACCGACGGTTCGGTCAGCACCCTCGCGGGAAGCGGCGTGCAAGGCACCGCGAATGGCTTTGGCACGGCGGCGGAGTTTGACACGCCGGTCGGAATCGCGCGGGGTGCGACGGGTTATGTTTATGTCACTGAAGCTAACAGCCATGGGGTCCGGAAGATCGCTGCCGACGGCACGACCAGTGACTTCGCTGGCAGTGCCGCTATTGCAGGCTTCGCCAATGGCGCCGGCAACTCCGCCCGCTTCTCCCAACCCACCGGACTCGGTGTGGGGGTGGATGGTCTAGTTTACGTTGCGGATACGGGAAATCACCGCATCCGCAGCATCAATGCAGCCGGGTTGGTAGCCACAGTCGCGGGATCGGGCGCTTCCGGTACGGTCGATGGTTTTGGCGAAGTGGCCCAGTTCTTCAGCCCCATCTCGATCGGCACCACTGCAAGCGGCGGAGTGATCGTCGGCGAATCCGGCGGTTCGGCTTTGAGGGAAATCACCTCGCTTCAGATCCTCCTGCAAGCCGCCACCGGTCTCAACGGAACCCAGAACATTCCGGTGGAACTTTCGGTCACCGGGCTCCCTATCCCGCCCATCTATTACTACCGCGCCATCGCAACCAACGGCGGCGGCACCACCATCGGCAATGTGATCAGCCTCGTTCCGGAAAACAGCAGTCCGTTTGAGATTTGGCAGACCGAAAAATTCGGCAGCAATGCGGGCAATCCGGCGATCTCCGGCCCATCCGCCTGTCCTGCCGGTGACGGAGTGCCAAACCTCCTCAAATATGCATTCGGCAAGAATCCGTATGACTCCATGCCGCGCTGCACCATGCCTGCCATGTCGCTCGACGGCACATCGCTGGGCCTTACCTACACCAAGGTCCTCGCCGCAACGGACCTCGACTACATCGTCGAATGGTCCACGGATCTGTTAGTCTGGAGATCGGATGGAGTCACCGAGCAACTCATCGATGGCGATGCTTCGACCCGTGAAATCCTCGCCACAGTTCCGGCCGCGCCGCCGGGAGCCAAGTTCATCCGGATGAACATCACCTTGAAGTAAGTCATGTCACACCCACTCATTCTCATGAAAAAATCGATCACCACCTCGTGGTGCCAGGTTGCCAGTCTCCTTGCGGGACTTGTGATCCTTGCGTCTCCGGCGCAGGCCCAGAACGTTGACCAGACGCTTACGCTATCTCCAGGTTGGAATGCCGTCTGGCTGGAAGTCAATCCGGTCGATGCCAACGGGGTGCCCCGCTCTCCTCAGGATGTTTTCAACAATCCCGCCATCGAAACCATCGCCACCCCCAAGCCTCTATCAGGTTTGTCCGAATTCTTCGCGAGCGAACCCGGTGCCGTCACCACGTTCAACCAGGAGGAATGGCAACAGTGGAAACGCAACGATCCCGCAGGAACCAACAATCTGCCTTTGATTTCAGGAAACCGCGCCTATCTGATCCAGCTTGGTGGCAGCACCCCGCTTATATGGACCGTGTCAGGCAAAGTCGGTTTCTTCCGTCCCCAATGGACGCCGGACCGCTACAATCTCATCGGTTTCGGTCTGCAAGGGACACCCACCTTTGATGCCTTCTTCGGCCCGTCCGGTGGCAAGCACGCGGTCAACAGAATCTTCAATCTCAATGCCGCCACAGGGAACTGGGAAAACGTCACTGGAAGCAGCCAGATGGTATCCGGTCGTGCCTATTGGGTTTTCAGTTCCGGCCCATCCAGCTACATGGGCCCCGTCTCTGTGGACTTCGACCTGGCAGCCACCGGCAAGCTGGATTTCGGCGGCCCTATCGACGTGGTCGCCGTGGGCAGCGGCCCGGATCGGATCGAACTGGATCTCGAGGAAATCGTTTTCAGCAATGCGGGAAACGCACAATCCACTCCACAGTTGGACCTCATCACTCCGGATGCGGGCTTGGGAACCCTTTCACTTTATGTGGTCAACCCCGCGACGACCGGGCTCGCCTACGACCGCGGCAATCAAGTGGACTCCTCCGCAGGCGCAGGTGCCAGTTCCTCCCTCGGTAAAACCATCGGCTCCGGACAAAGCACCATTCTCACATTGGGTGCCCAGCGCACCTGGAACGACAACCTGCCGAGAACCAATCTCTACCGCCTCAACACAGGTGCGAATGGTGCCTCGTTCTGGCTACCCATCACTGCTTCTCCAAACCTGGTCTCACAACCCACTGTCCCCGGCACCAGCGCCAGCGTGGTGACCGGTCTATGGGTTGGGGAAGTGAACTTCGATTCCGCTACCAGCATTGTGGAAGACGGTTCACCGGTAAGGCCCGCATCCGGCTCCTCTCCGATGCGCCTCATTCTCCACTCGGATGGCGGCGGCGCAGTCAAGCTGCTCTCCCAAGTCACCCTCATGCAAACCAAGACCGCAGACGCCGGCATCGTCCCCGAACCTGTGTTGGTGGTGGACCAAGCCAAGATTCCCTTCTTCGAGGGCATCAAGGAACGCAATGGCAACAAGACCGGAATCCGCATCGAGGCTGTCGCCTATGACATGCCCCGCAAAATCGACGTCGGCAGCCAGGACAATCTGATAGAAGACCCCAAGTTTCTTCTGCTCACCACCCTGAGCCCTCAACTGCAAGCCGCCCTCGGTCAGGACCCTTCCACCCGCACCCAGGCTCAGAGAAATCTCATCGCTTCGAGCACCGCAGCGATTGATGCCGCCAAACTCACCATTCCCACACTGCTGCCGAATTATCTTCTCTCAAGCGCAAGCCGCCCGCCCAAACTGGTGGAGGCTTATAACTTTTCCGCTCCCATGACCGGGGCCGTGGGCGCAGGTCAGACGCTCTCGGGAAGCCTCTCCCTCGATCCCTTCCACCGCAGCAATCCCTTCCGTCACGCCTATCACCGCGACCTCACAAAAGGCCCGCAGATCACAAGGACCTTCAGCATCACCTTCGAT
>JALOTR010000133.1 GCA_025457805.1 Akkermansiaceae bacterium
GATGTGGATTTGCCGATTCGCAGGTGGGGCCGTTTTATTGTCCGGCCGACCGCACCATCTATGTGGATTTGTCGTTTTACCGCGAACTGAGCGACCGCTTCGGAGCTTCCGGGGATTTTGCACAGGCTTACGTCATCGCCCATGAGGTCGGCCATCATGTGCAAAAACTGTTAGGAATCTCCGATCAGGTCCATCAAGCGAAAGCCGGCATGTCCAAAGCGGATGGGAATGCGATGTCGGTGCGGCTGGAGCTTCAGGCGGATTTCCTCGCCGGCATGTGGGCGCGGCGGGGTCAGGAAAAATTCCGTTTCCTCGAACCTGGCGATATCGAGGAAGCGCTCAACGCCGCCAACGCCATTGGCGATGACACGCTCCAGCGCAACGCCCAAGGCCGCGTCGTCCCGGATTCCTTCACCCACGGCACCTCCGCCCAGCGCATGAAGTGGTTCCGCAAAGGCTTCGATACCGGCGACATCCGCCAAGGCGATACCTTCAAGGTGAGGGATCTTTGAGACAAACTCAGCGGCTCACCTTCAAACGGATATATCGGCTCGGCCCGGTGCCCGTGTCCCGCACGATCAACTGACCCGGGGTGTTGCTTTCCACGAAGGTATGAAGATGGGTCCAACCTGATAGATCGGCACAGGTTTCAACCAACAAACTGACATCCGTCGCGGCCGGATTTCGCTGGATGTTGAGGCGGAGATATTCGGTGCCGGAAATCGGGACCATGTCATGGGTCAGGTTGATGTCCTCCGATGCCTTGGGATTTGAGCCAAGTGCATACTCGATGAGATTTTCCACGCCATCTCCATCAGGATCCGCGAGATCACCGGCAATCGCCGGATTGTTGGAGTCCGCACCAAAGTTGGCAACCTGCCAACTTTGGGTAGGAGTGAGGTCGATGGTGAGATTGAACGTGGCTTCCGCAAACAAGCCCCCCGCATCCGTGACTCGCACGGTGATGCTGTTGATTCCCGCATCCGCGGTGCCGGGCGTGCCGGACAGGATTCCATTGGCTGCGACACTTGCCCAGTCTGGCCCACCGGTTTTGCTGAAGACAAGCGGGTCTCCCGCATCGGGATCGCTGGCAAACCCAGCGAGGCTGGTCGTGAAAAGTGCTGCCGCATTGGTATTGCCCCCGGCAATGGGATTTCTGCTGAAGACCGGCGGGGTGTTGACGACAAACTGACCGTGGCGCTCATCAAGTTCCTGGCCCGAAAGTGCCCGTTCATAAATGCGCACGTCATCGATCAGACCATCGAAGTATTTGTTCGCATCCCGATAATCATAACCCACGGAGACCGCCCTCGGGCTGAGCGACTGAAGAGTGCCGGAACCGGTGGCAACCGCTGTTCCATCCACATTGATGATCCCCGTGGTGCCGGAACGGATACCGGATACAAGATGCCACCGACCATCCTTGATGGACATGCTGGACGTGAGGTTGAACTGATAACTCGAAACTCCGTAAACAAAGAACGTGATGGTTCCATCCGGATTCACATTCAGCATGTATTCGCCTTGATAACCCACCGCTCCCGGCTCGCGTTGTTGAATGATCGTTCCACCGGGTGAGTTGGCGTCCACTTTTACCCAGGCGGAAACCGTAAAGTCCGACGTGCCCAGAATCGCCGGAGCCGTGCCCATCAACACCCCCTGGTTGCTGCCATTGAAATCCAGCGCATTGCCTGTGAGCCCGGGGCTCCAAGTCGCACCCGTGACCACACCGTCCTGCACCCGACCGGTGGAGTCATCCGCGACGGACCCGCTGATTTCGTCGAATTTCCACCACGCCCGGAAATTGGCATAACTCGCATCCGGCTTCGAACCCGCAAGTTGGGGATTCGTCCCCAAAAGAATCTCCAAGCCTGTGGTGAACCCATCACCATCCGGATCCGCAGCAGGATCGGTATTGATCACATCGATTCCGAGTGCATTCGATGTCACGGATCCGCCGGCATCCACAACTCTGGCTGTAAGCATATGACTTCCAGCCGGGATGTCTTCCCAAACAACGGAATACGGAGCGATGTTATCCGTGGCGATCAAGGTCGGGCCCCGATAAAACTGCACTGCGGACGGAGCCAAGGATCCAGCCACCACATTCGCGGTGATCGTGACATCATCGCCGCTTTGATAGGCTCCCCCGGCAGGTGGACCTGTTAGAACCACGCTGGCGGGAAATGGCGGCGAACCGAAACTCGGAAAAAGCGCGGACGCTGGAATCGGCTCACGCGCAAATCCCGGACCGGACCATGCCACTGATGCATGATCGCCGCCGCCACCTTCATACTGATGGACTTCCATCCAGTAAACCTGTCCTGCAACAAGGGCAATGGAGGCGGACTTCTGGGATGTGGAAGCATCCCACGATTGGAAGTTCGTCCAGGTTGACACAGACGCAATCTGCGTCTTGTTCGCCTCGGTGGCATTTGTGCTGATGTAGAGCCGGGAGAGGTCATCCGCCGCAAGCCAGAATGTATAATTTCCCGAAACCTGGGGTTGAATGTATCCGATCAGTCGGCGGGAATACGTATCTCCCACATTCTGGGCTGTGGTAAAACTAGCGAGGCTGCCGGAGTAACTGGTGCTGCCGGTCCAATTTTGATTGTTATACGCCGTGGCACCACTCCATCGCCTTTCCCAAACTCCACTGACCGCAGGCGCATTGCAAACGATGTTGAGGGTTCCATCCGCCGCAGTTCCGGAACTGTCCATGGCACGGACCACAATCTGACGCGTGGAAGGAGTGGTGGGGAGGGCTCCTGGCAACAGCAGTGATATCTGTCCGGAGTTGTTGATTCCGAAAACCCCGCCCGTATTGCCTGCAACGATGCTCCAGCCTGTGATGCTGCGCCCCGGAGCGCTTGTGGCGCTCACCGTGCCAATCACGGTGCCCGCTGCCATCGTGGAACTCGCACTGAACTGCTGGGTGGCCACCTGCGGCGCGCTGGCGTCTGTGAGGAGGATCGAGTGCAGGGCACGGCTTCCAAGCTCCGTGCCGGTCGGGTTTGCGAGAGCCAAGACCAGGGCCTCGGGAGTCTCCAGCACTGCATCCGTGAGTAGATTCACCGTGAAGGTTTTGGACTGCTCACCGTCCGCGAAAGTGAGCGTTCCAGGCGCGAGGTTGTAGTCCGAATTCGCAGTGGCCGTTCCTGTTCCCGCATCCACAACGTCCACGGTGATGGGCGTGTAGCGGGCGGGACGATCCAACCTTACCGTGACTTGCACACTGCCATCGCTCTCCACACGACGGGTGGATGAGGTTTCGAAATCCACCGCCCGGGGTGCGTAGTCAGCCTCGGTGAGCACTTGGGTGACCAACCCGTTTTCTGCAATCACCAACTCGTAGAAACGGCCGTCCACCGTGATGCGTGTGATGCGCCCCTTGTCATCCCGAACCAGATCCGCGAAGTGATCGAAATAAACCACCACGCCACCTTGGTTCTTCGTTTCCACCAGGTTCACGCGATTCATACCGGAGGAAATGAAGTCGATAAAATCCACCGCCTCAGTCATGTTCGCTTTCATTGGCTCGATGCCTTGTGCCTCGGCACGACGGAAGCGGTCGAGCGCGCCAATCAGACGGCCCGGGCCATTTGCCCAGTGGTGGTTCGCCTGTGTGGCCAGCGACTCCTGCGGTGCGGCAAGGAAGAATTTGATATCAATCCGCATGCTCGACAAGCTGTTGAATGCAGCGCCCGGTCCCGTTGCCCAATACGCATCCCATGCCTGGGTCCAAGTCTGGGTGGCGGGAGCATAGTAGCCTTTCGTTTGGAAATTTGCCTGCGTGGCGGACTGGCTGAACCATCCGTTGGCATCCGCAACTACATCCGGCCCGGCCGCATAGACCATGCGTTGGCCCCAACGGCGGCGGAGGTCGGTGTTGGCGCGGGTGTTGATATAATTGTCAAGCGAGTGAACCACCTCATGCCCCATCACAAAGGTGAAATAATCACCGCTGGCTGATCCCGGCCCAAGCACATTTTCTATCGCGGTGGTAAGATCTCCCGCCCACTCGTTGGCATTGCCCAGAGCCCATTGACCGAAGGTGTTCTTGGTGCTGTTGGGAGTCCATACGAAACCACCGCGCTGGTCGTCGTAGAGTTGATCGAAGGTCAGAATGGCATCCGGAAACGCCTCGCGGGGATGTCTTCTCATGAAGTCGCGGATTGTGCCATAGGCGGCAGGGACCGACTTGCCGTTGTCGCCCAGCGCGAGGCCGTTTTCGAGATAGATCTGCCGCGCGGTGCCGGTGAGTCCCATGATGTCCGCCACGATGACACGCCGCGCCGGGGTATCGGGCAACAGGTAATGGAGGATCACCCAGTTTTGCAGAACGATGCTCGGAACGTGACGATAGAGGGTCGTGTTGAGTTCCTGGTATTTGAGAAAGGCATATTTGTTGATATGAGCCGCAAGCGCCGTGAACACCGCTTCACGGGTGCCGAGGCTACCATTCCGCAGATGGCTCACCAAATTGAGATTGGCGGCATTCACCTGGCCCAGCAAGGCGTTGGAGTTCGCACTGAGGGCGGCGCCAAGGGCAGCGGAGTTGGCATCATAAATCGCTTCGATTTCCGCAATGCTCTCGGCGATCGATTTCCTCACACCATAAGCAAGGAAGATCTTGTTGGAAGCATGACCACCGATGAGAATGTCGGTTTTTCCATCGCCATTGAAATCCGCAAAGTCCGCGATCACACCGTCCGTCAAACTCTGGAACGCAGGTGTGACACCCGCTGCATCGGTGATCGTGAGATATTGGGTGCCAGCCAGTCCATTGGCAGGAACATTGAGCCAGTATTGGACATTTCCCCAGTTGATCCCACGAACGAAGTCCACCTGGCCATTGAGCCCCAGATCACAGAAGCGGGGATAGATGTTATAGGAATCGGAAAACAGAACAGACGAACCTTCAAAGCGCGGGCTGGCAGTGGTGTTCGCATTCAGATAGAGCAGCATGTTTCCGGAGAAGGAGCCTGTGACCAGATCCGGCTTTCCGTCGGCATTGTAATCGCCGATATCAAATCGCTTGTCCGGCAATACAAAATCGGTCGTGCCGTTCGCGCGTTTCACAAAGGTATGGGCGGCATACACCGGAGTGGCCGAGGCGGCGGCGGTGTTCCGATAGATGCGGAGTTTGGAAGAAGAATCCGCCATCACGAGGTCACGCACGCCATCGCCCGTCATGTCCACCAGCGTGATCGGATTGTTGCTGGTGGTGCCGGCATAGATATCAGTACCATTTGCCTGGACTCTCACCGCAGCGGCAAAAGCCGGTGCGGATGCCGTCCCGGTGTTCATGTATCGCCAGACATAACCACCCGCGCCAATGAGGATGTCTTTCAAGCCATCGTTGTTCCAATCGATCACCCGAGGCACACGCATCCCGGTATGCGAGATATCCACACCGGCGGCTTGGACTGCGGCGAAGTTGGTGAACTGCGTGACCGGCAAGGTTGTGCCACCCGGTGGCTCGGTGATGATTCTCAATGTCATCGTGCCCCGATGATATCCGCCTTTGCCATCCTCCACGGTCACATCGAAGGAAACTGTCCCCACATAACCCGAAACCGGCGTGTAAGTAAATGATCCATCCCCATTGTAAGCCACCGATCCAATGGCGGGATTGGTCCAGCTCTTGACAGTGATTTCATCCCGCTCGACATCGAATGCTCTGGAAAAAACACTGGGCGTGGTGAAAGGGCGATCGTTCACTCCATCGGATGTGTGATTCCATGTCTTGGGTGCATGGTTGTCGCGCTGGGTGATGACTTCCGAGGCATCGATGACCCGGTTGAAGACAGTGACCTGATCAAGACGGCCTTGGAAATACCCCCCACCCTCGATGCGGCCCAGGCTATTGAAGGCAAGCGAGCGGGTTCCGGCGGGACCACTGGCTGAGGCGGAGAGAACACCATCGATGTAAACCTGGGTCGCGCCCGAAGTGGCATTCCGTGTGAGAACGACGTGATGCCATTTTCCATCGTGAATCGAGACGGCGGACTGCACCACCGATGTTCCATCCAGTCCGAGGCCGATTTTTCCTGAAGCATCGATCCATCCCCACTGCACTCCTCCAGCGGCTGCCGCACCAGTCACGCCGGGTGCTGCGGATGGGCTTGCGGTGCCCGCTTGGCTGGTTCGGATCCAGAATGACAGCGAGGCCGATCCGCCGAGCGCCGGGGCAAGGTTCCCGGCGATCGTAAGGAACTGATTGGTGCCATTGAATGCCAAGCCGGTAAACTGACGACCGGAAACCCAACTGGAGGCAGGCATGTTCTGAAGCGTGGCGTGCGCCGTTCCCTCGCTGTCACTGGCGAGTGTCCCACTGTGAACCGCTTGGAAGACGTTGTCATGCCAGTCCGGGCCTTCATCGAAATTCCAGTGATGCAGCAGTCCGGGCGGTGCCGCCACCGACGGACTAACAAGGCAGAAAAACGCGGCGAAACACGAACAAAACAATGGTTTCATGGGCAAAGGATTCCGGAAGACGGTGACAAACTGACGGCTAAGAAATCGCGCAGACCGCCCCTTCAGGCAAGCAAGATTCGCCACCCGTCGCGACAATTCCAGTGACGGCCGTCACGCGGATTGTCGCGGATCACATGACAGGGTCGATCCTCAGGACCACGCTCTATGTTCAAGAGTTACCCGGAAGTTTCCACCGCAGGGCTTCGAGGGAAAAACACAGAGCCGCCCTGATCCGGTTGTGCGGTGCGGGAACAGCAGCCCGCTTGTTTTGGAAGCTCAATGGTTGTCGAGGGGGTCGGGACAGCGGCTCCGCAGGCGACAGCGGCGACAGAATTCGCCGATGAAAAGTTCGTCCACCCAATTCATGAGTTTTTCCAGATCCTCGGTTTCGTCCGTGAGGAAGCCTGCCTCGAAGTTGCGCTTGTCCGCATGCTTCGCACCCATGCCGGCACCGGTGAGGTTGGGTGATCCGACGAAGGCTTTGCGGCCATCGACAATGACGGACTTGGTATGCACTCGCGGACAGAGAACGCGTTCGAAGAGATCGCTTTTTGCCAGCACAGGATAGCGGTCGAAGTCCTTGCGGAACATTGGCCCGGGTTCCTTCGCATGAATGAGCCTTACAGCGATTCCATTTTCCACCAAGCCCGCAAGCACCGAAAGAAATGGCACCGCCCGCCGGCCCTGCGCCACATGCAG
>JALOTR010000134.1 GCA_025457805.1 Akkermansiaceae bacterium
GTAGATTCATCACATAGAATACCAAAGACAGAGCAACACTGTATCTCAACATTCAGTAAATTATCAAGAACAGCTACGAGTGATGTCTGAATTCCTACCACAGTATCCGAGTGCAAGCCCTGATATTTGCAATCCGCCTCTTCATTGATTCGCTGCAAATCTAACAAGCTGTTGACACGACTATTTGACAAAACTGGCTTTGCGGCATACACAACAGTGTTGAAAAGGACCAGATCGGCTCATTTCGCTGGTCGTGTTACGCCCGTCTGTTCTGAATGGAGCGCCGGCTTAAGCCGGCCCGTATTCCATTCATGCTGCCGGCTAAAGCCAGCGCTCCATTTTCCATTATGCCCATGATCTTAGAACACCTCGCATGGCCGGAAATCGAAACTTTGCGTGAACAAAACGGCGGGCTCCTCATGCTTCCGTTAGGCGCCACGGAACAACATGGCCCGCACCTACCGGTGGCGATGGATACCCTATTGGCTGAAGCGGTTTGCCATGCCGCTTCATCGCTTACCCATGTTCCGGTGCTCCCAGCCCTGCGCTACACCACCTCGCAGGGCCACACGACCAAATGGCCAGGCACCTTCTCGTTGCGTCACGAAACATTCATTCACACACTGAGTGACATCGCCGCATGGGCGCATGCCACCGGATGGAAGCGACTGCTTTTCGTCAACTCGCATTTTGGCAATGATGCTTCGGCGCGCGTGGCAATGGATTTACTACGACTCTCGTACTTGGGAAAACTCCAGATCGGGCTCGTCCATGTTTTCAAACTGAGCGACTCCATCTGGGCCGAATACACGGCGGACGCTGCCGACCTCCACGCCAATCAGGCGGAAACCTCGCTGATGCTACATCTCCATCCGGAACTCGTCCACATGGATCGTCTCAGTACCTCCGATGACCAGGATCGGACGGTCGGAACCGTGTTTTCCCACCCCGTCGCCCAAACCAGCCTCAACGGAGTGACGGGTTATCCCTCCCGCGCCACAGCGGAGCAGGGGAAGCGCCTGTTCGATTCGATGGTGCACGCCCTCGTTGAAACCCTCAACCGTGCGATCCTTGAGGAACCTCCACTTCCGTCCGAAGATTGGTCGGATCTAACACCTGTGCCCCATGTCTGAAATACCCTTGCACCATGGTGGCTGCCTGTGTGGCGCGATCCGCTACGAAGTCCGCGGCCCGGCCATGCAAACCAGTTTTTGCCATTGCGAGGACTGCCGCAAGGCAAGTGGTGCTCCTGCCGTGGCTTGGACATTCTTTCCCCCCAATTCGCTGCGCTGGACCCAAGGAGCACCCCGCGAAATCCGCTTTGCGGAGCGCATCCGTTCCTTCTGCGCCGATTGCGGCAGCCCGCTTCTTTTCACGGACCCCGCACTGCCGCAGTTCACCGAAGTCAACACCTGCTCGCTCGATGATCCCGCTGCCTTCCCGCCCGGCGATCAATGCTGGGTCGCCGATGAAATCCCATGGATGCATTCCGTTCCAAGCCTCCCGCGTTTCGAACTTACCTCGCCACTACCGGTCGATGAATGATGATCACCTCCCTTGGCGAGATACAGTTTCGATCCATACCCGCCGGAACTTTCCGGATGGGTGGTTCCATGAATGACAAGTTTGTCACGGATGTCGAAATGCCAAGTCATGAAGTCATGGTCACTGCGTTCCTTATCTCGGTCCATCCGGTGACTTGGAAGCAATGGAATCAGGTCACAAACCAAAGTGCCAACTTCGATGATCTGCCGGTGACTGGCGTATCATTTCAGGAAGCAACTGAGTTTGCACGGTCGCTTGATGCCCGCTTGCCGACCGAGGCGGAGTGGGAGTATGCGTGCCGTGCATCATCGAGCAGCTTGTTTCCTCATGGGGCGCGATTGGAACACTCGCATGCCAACTATCTCTATGATGAAAGCGGGGAAGAGGTGGGTTGTGGCGGCCTTACTCCGGTTGGGACTTATGCGCCCAACGACTTCGGACTTCATGACATGATCGGGAATGTTTGTGAGTGGACTGCCGACTTGTGGCATCCGAGTTATGTTAATGCGCCTTGTGATGGCAGTGCATGGATCGCTGGCGGCCAGCCCGCCAAGCGCGTGATCCGAGGTGGGGCATGGGATCAGTTGCCCCGAACGCTCCGCGCATCGTGGCGGGATTGGGCTCCGGAATCGGCGCGTTGGGACAATCTGGGATTCCGGTTGGCACGCGATTTATAGTTATCTCATGAAATTGGAACTCTACAAAACCCTCTGGGGACACAAAGGCACGGCGGCCTCCGCAGTGGCTTGTGCTCTTGAAGCCGGTTTTCATGGGATCGAAGGTCCGGTTCCGGAAGATTCTGCTTCGAGAGTCGCATTTCTCAGCGAAATTGCCGGAGTTCCATGGATTGCGGAAATCAGCACCTGCACGCCGCCGGGTGAGTATCTACCCCGTCCGCATCTTTCGCCGGAGGATCATTTGGCATCACTCGAAGCAGGAATTCTCCGCAGCCTTGTTGGAGAGCCCCGTTTCATTACCACCATGGCGGGTTCCGATGCATGGAGTCTCGATGAGGTGCTCCGATTCCATGAACGGGTGATGACTCTTCAGGAAAAACATGGCATTGTCATCTCGGTGGAAACCCACCGGGGACGTCCTACATTCCATCCCTGGCGCACGATGGAAATCCTCAGGGCATTTCCCGAATTGCGGCTCACTTGTGATTTCAGTCATTGGTGTGTGGTGACTGAAAGATTGATCCTCGATCAGGAACCGGAGATGTTGCGTCAAATTGCAAATCATGTTCACCATGTGCACGGTCGTGTGGGTTATGCGCAAGGCCCACAAGTGCCGGATCCCCGCGCGCCTGAACATGCCGATGATCTTGCCGCACACGAGCGCTGGTGGGATGT
The DNA here is from genome assembly GCA_025457805.1 of Akkermansiaceae bacterium. GTDB lineage: Bacteria > Verrucomicrobiota > Verrucomicrobiia > Verrucomicrobiales > Akkermansiaceae > Luteolibacter. Next base: position 2,898 of record JALOTR010000134.1, read on the forward strand.
CCTCTTTGCCGCGATGCAAAAGCGGGGCATGGAAACCGCCACCCTCACTCCGGAATCGGGGCCGGACGGATATCTTCATTGCCAGCCATTCACCTGCGAGCCAGTTGCCGATCTATGGGAAATCAACCGATGGATCGGACTCCGACAACTTGAACGTTTCAACCCACGATCCCTGCCATGAATCTGATAGAATCCATCGAGGCTGCTGCCGCGCTTCCCCGCGAGCGCTCGGAGTCCTTGCCTGCCGGCGCTTACTGCGATCCATCCTTCGCCGAGTTCGAACGGACGGAAATTTTCCGCAAAGAGTGGATTTCCTTATGCCATATCTCCCAGTTGCGGACTCCAGGTGATTTCATCCGTGTGGATGTGGCTGGTGAACCTCTCATCGTCACCCACGGGAAGGATGGGCAAATTCGTGTCTTGTCCCGCACTTGCCGGCATCGTGGCATGGATGTCATGCCTACGGGTTTCGGGCATCCGGATGAGGGAAATCGACGGGTGATCCTTTGTCCGTATCATCTGTGGAGTTATGATCTCACAGGAAAGCTGGTAGGTGCTCCGGAGATGCAACAGGCGGAGGGATTTGATCGATCCGAAGTCTGTCTCCATGCCTTTCGCTCTGAGATTTGGGAAGGTTTTGTGTTTGTGGATTTATCCGGTGATGCGCCACCCCTGGCTGGGAAACTGGAAGATCTCCGCAGTGGTTTTCTCGGGAAATGGGATCTGGCATCGGCGGAAGTGGTGTGGTCCGCGCATTGGAACTGTGAGTTCAACTGGAAGGTGCTGGTTGAAAACTTCATGGAATGTTATCATCATCTCGGTGCCCATCGCAAAACGCTTGAGCCTTTTCTGCCTGCCAAGGGATGCTGGACCGAGCCATGTCATCCCCATTTTTCGGCCATGCATCTTCCACTGAAGGAAGCCATGCGGGATGAAATCCGTTCTGCCGGACAGGCGGAGACAGCCTTTCCTGTGTTTCCGGGTTTGGGCATTGAGGATTGCCTCGAATGGTCGATCTATCTGGCTTACCCGAACTGCCTCTTCTTCAATGCGCCGGACCGGGCCTATTGGTATCGCATTCTTCCGACAGGTCCCGAAACCAGCAGTCTGGTCACCACCATGCTCATCTGCCCTGAAGCGAAAGAGATTCCCGGTTATGATGCCATCCTGCAAAAGGAGATTCAGGCTGGGATCGATTTCCACATGGAGGACATGGAAATGTGTACTGCCACTCAACGGGGAATGAAATCCGCCGGATATGCTCCGGGACGACTCAGCCATTTGGAAGAGACGATCTGGCAACTGCAGAAGTATCTTGCGGCCATGATCCAATGCAGCGCAGCAGCAAAATCATGAGAAGTTATTTCGCAGCGTCCCGGAGTTCTGCGAAACGGGTTCTCATGGAGTCGAGGATCTCCTTTGCGTCCGCATCCTTGACCCGATCCCGTTCTTCAATGGGATCGGACTTGAGGTGAAAGAGCTGTTCAGTTTTGAAATCCGGCCAGTAGAAGTATTTCCAGTCCTTGTTGACCAGTGCTTGGGAAGACGGAATGAAATCGATGTTCTTGATGGTTGCGTGTTCGTAGAAAAAGTCCGTTCTCCACGAGGGGGCGGATTCTGATAGATACAAAGGGGCAAGATCCTTGCCCTGCATCGAATCCGGTGGCGTAAGGCCGGCAACACGCAAAATGGTGGGGGCGAGGTCCACATTGAGTGCGAACTCCGCGCTGGTGCGCTTGGGTTTTTCCGACTTCATCCGTGGATCGGATAGGATCAGCGGAACCCGGATGCTTTCTTCATGCGGATACCATTTGTCGGCGAGGCCGTGTTCGCCGTGGAAATAGCCATTGTCGGCGGTGAAGATGATGAGGGTGTTGTCACGGAGATTCAATTTCTCCAATTCATCGATCACCGCCCCGCAAGTGCTATCGACTTCGGTGGCGAGACGATAATAGTTTTTCATCATCGTTTGATACTTTTCCGGAGTATCAAATCGCCAATGCCAGCGATTGCGGCCTTCGTTTTTCTCGTTGGCGATGAAGGGAGGAAGGCGGCGGAAGGACTCTTCGGTTGCATTGACCGGAACCGGGATGGTGACGTCCTGATAGAGTTTCATGCTTTCCGGTTGCGGGAGGAATTGCAGGGGATTGGAATCCTCCGCATGGGTGGCGAAGAAGGAGAGGGTGAGGCAGAAGGGTTTTTCCTGGGGTCTTGTGCGGAGGAATTCAAGCGCGTCCTCTTCGTTCTTCCGAGTGACATGGATTTTGGTGCCATCGGCTTGCTTGATCCAATGGGTCCCGGAATAGGAGCGTCCGAAGTCATAGCGTTTTTGTGGAAACTTGCCGTTATGCCATTTCCCGATGTGGCCGACGTGATAGCCGTTTTCCTTGAGAATTCCTGGATAGGTTTGTTCCCACGGGGTCTTGAACATTTCGAAGGCCGGATTGCCATGTCTGGACATCCATTGCCCGGTCAACAGCGATGCGCGACTCACTCCACAAATGGCGGTGGTGACGCAGGCATGGGTGAAGCGCAGGCCTTCATCTGCGAGACGGTCAAGACGGGGAGTTTTCACCACCGGATTGCCAGCACAGCCCAAGGTGTCATGGCGCCAGTCGTCGGCATAGAGGATGACGATGTTCATCGGCTTTTCTGCCGCAATTGAAATCCCATGGAGTGCCAGGGATAGCAGGGCAATGGTGCGAATCATCAGCAGATAGGGTTTGGATGGGTTCATGGATATGGGTTTCTTGGATGATAATGAATGGAGGTAATTCGAATCAATCGATGGATTGTATATCTCCATCGATCACACGTCCCTCCCAGAGCCATTTGCCATCGGTGGATTTTTGAAGCACCCGTCCGGCCGCTCCCTGAACATGTGGTGCTGAGCGGGCTGGCAGCATGGCGCGCAATCGTTGGAGTTCCGGAATGGATTCGGGAGCATGGGCGAGATTGTTCCATTCATTCGGATCCTTGGAATGATCATAGAGTTCCTCGCTGCCATCGGCGAGGCGGATGTAGCGCCAACGGCTGTCGCGCGCCGCATGATTGTCCGGATTGTGTGTGGTGATCGCCGCGCGGCGGGGAGTTTCCGGGCGGTTGATTTGAGGGCGGAGTGAAAGTCCCTCCAGGCCGGGAACGGCTTGCACGCCCGCGAGATCGATGAGGGTGGGATAGATGTCCAACAACTCGGCGGGCTGCGAACACCGTTGTTGTTTGGGAACTCCCGGGCCTGCGATGATCAGCGGCACACGGGTCGATCTTTCCCACAGAGAGTTTTTGCCGGAGATTGCCTTTTCACCGAGGTGCCATCCATGATCGGAAAACAGAACCACGATGGTGTTATCTTGCTGTCCGGATTGCCGGAGCGCTTCTATAACGCGACCGATCTGGGAATCGACAAACGAAGTGGATGCGAGATAAGCGCGAACCAAAGGCCGCCATTGCCCGGACCTTTGCAACCACGATAGACGGGGTTCGGGAAGTTTCCAGTGAAGGTTCCATGCAAAGTCAGAGATATCATTCCGGTCGTCTTGGAGAAGGGCCGGCATCTTCAAGGTATCAGTTGGATAAAGGTCGAACCATTGTTGCGAGGCAAAGCAGGGAACATGAGGGCGCCCGAAGCCGACGCCCAGAAAGAAGGGTGATTCGCTTTTTTCATCCTTCTGCCGGGACAGGAATTCCTTGGCCCATGTGGCGATGTGGAAATCGTTCTGGTCCTCGTCCCTTTCAGGAAAGACTCCCCAGTCCATTGCCCGGATGGAATCGGGAGTATCGACAAGTTTCTTTTTGGGAAAGGGCCCGAAGTCGCAGGGCGGTCCGTATTGATCGAACTCGCCCGCTTTGTCGCGGGGTGGGGGATAGACATGATAGATCTTTCCTGCGATGGCAGTGCGGTAACCGGCCTTCTTGAATGCCTGCGGAAGTGTGACCAGATCGCGGAGTTTCTCCACATTCCGAAACCATGGTGAGAGCGCATAGATGCCGGTGCTGGTCGGGCGGCGTCCGGTCATCAATGAAGTGCGCGATGGATTGCAAATCGGGGCCTGGCAGTGGGCGTTGGTGAACAGGGTTCCACTTGCAGCCAGTGAGTCGATGTTCGGCGTTCTGACCTGGGGGTGGCCTCCGAGGCAGCCCGTCCAATCGTTGAGATCATCGATGCCGATGAGAAGAATGTTCGGCGGCTTGGCATCCAGCGGGCAAACCGAGCCGAGCATCATCAGCGAAAGAAGCCAGCCGATGGCATGGAGGCTGAGAGAAGGCATCTTGGCA
>JALOTR010000135.1 GCA_025457805.1 Akkermansiaceae bacterium
ACGAACTGGTAGCACCGAAGATGGAAATCTCGGATGGAAATCTGAATTTCACCATCCAACCCTCCGTGTCGGGACGCAACTACCAACTCCAGTGGTCCGATAGCATGGTTGGCGGCACATGGACGGATGTCGGCGTGGTACGCAGCGGCAACGGCGGAAAAATCGTCATCTCCTCCCCTTATGCTGCAGGAGTGCTCAAGCGATTCTACCGGATCGCTTTGGTCGAATCCACTCCCGCGCCCGGAGGTTTCTCGCTGATCTCGGAAGGGTGGTTCACAATGGGTCGCACCAGCGGCGATACGGATCCCAACGCGCCACCGGTGAATGTGCATGTGAGCGGGTTCTACATGGCGACTCATGAGGTGACTTGGGATTTGTGGAACGACGTGCGAAACTGGGCCCTGGACCATGGCTACACTGACATCAATACGGGTGGCGGCAAGGGGGCGACGCACCCGGTGCATACGGTCAACTGGTGGGATGTGGTGAAGTGGTGCAATGCGCGCAGCGAGCGCGAGGGGCTGGTAGCGGTGTATCGCAACGCCATGGGCACAGTGTTCAAGACCGGTACCACTGCGCCGACGGCGGACTGGAACGCCAACGGTTACCGGCTGCCGACCGAGGCGGAGTGGGAGAAGGCGGCACGCGGAGGGGGGGCTGGACAGCGGTATCACTGGGGGCAATCGATCAACCATACGAACGCGAATTACTATGTGTTTTCCACGAATGGAACGACGAACACTTACAGCTATGATGTGACACCCAGGCCACCGGCTACAGGGACTCGTTATTTCCACCCGGCCTACAATGATGGAACGATGCCCTACACTTCTCCGGTTGGTAGTTTCCCGTGGAATGGCTATGGGCTGTATGACATGGCGGGGAACTTACGGGAGTGGTGCTGGGATTGGTATGGGGAAGCGACCTATGTGAATGGAGCTGCCGATCCACGAGGTGCAACTTCGGGCACTAAACGGGTGCTGCGTGGCGGCTTTTGGAACGGCACCGCGTTCGGCTGCCGCAGCGCGTTTCGCAACAACCCCGACCCCGGCTTCCTCGACAGCGGCCAAGGTTTCCGTCCTGTCCGCAATTCTGTCCCCTAGCAGCTTTTCGCATGAGCAAGGCATGACAGAGGCACGGGCCTTTCATCATGCTTCGCGAGGATGAGATCGAGGCCGCCGCCTGGAAATGTCCTCTAACATCTAACAACCAACGCGGCGGGGTTGGGACCCCGTAATTGTACCGGTTTTGCTCCATCGCTGAATGAAGGACTTCCCGTATTCTTCATCCGATGAGACCACAGCCAATGCCCGAAAGTCTGAAGTTCACCTCGCTGGCAGCCCTCTTGCCGATACTCCTGGCATCTTCCGCCGGGGCACAGACCGTCCTGACGTGGGGTTCTAACGGAGTCGGCCAGCCCGCCGGCGGCACAGGGGACTGGGCGCTATCGGGCCCGGCATCCTGGACCTCCGACGACGGAGCCACTTACGAAAACTGGCCCGCTTTCGGCATCGCAAGCCAGGCGGTCTTTGGCGGAAATTCAGGGACCGTCACCATCACCGAAGATGTATCCGCCAGCGTGCTGAATTTCGTTTCCGACGGCTACCTCATCGATCACACGGCAGGAACACTGACACTGACGGACAATTTCGGGTTCAACCCCAAAATCATCGTTGAATCCGCAGGTCACAGCGCCACGATTAGAGCACCGCTCGCGGGTGATTCCGGATTGCTGGTGCTGGGTGACGGCACCCTGAATCTCGCCGGCGCAAACACGCTCACGGGAAATCTCTTTCTATCCAGCGGCGGCAGTTTACGGCTCAAGGGAGCGACCGCTAACCTTCCATCGGGAGGTTTCATCTCATTTGGCTACGACGGCAGCAGCTCCGCCGGCGGCGGAGGAACCTTCATCTTGGACAACAGCGGCGCAACAGCGGCCTGCTCCATCCCCCCTTCCGCCATCTTCCTATTCACTGGAGAATCCACCATCATGAGCAACCGGGCTGCCGGGCACGACCTGGCGCTCAATCTGATCTATTCCCCCGAAGCGCGCAGGCCGGGGGCAACGGCCAATTTCATCGTCAGCGGCGGCAGCAACGGCACGACCAACAAGATCGATTATGACGCTCCCACAGGCTTCATTGATCAGGGGCATTTCTTCGCTGGCGGCGACTACCTCTGGTCAGACGCCGGTGGTTTCGTCCGCGCCATCAACTATGGCAGCGACCCGGGCACCGCGACATCGCCGGGCGGAGTCAGTATTTCACCCGCTGCTCACCTCCAGCTAACAGGCAGCGTCACCTCGCAGACCAGCGCCACCGTTTCCACCCTGAAGTTCAGCGCATCGCCAGACCTTGGCATCGAGAGTGGCCACACTCTCAACATCACCGGCGGCATCCTGAAGACCGGCGGCGGCACCTCGACCATCTCCGGCGGGGCGCTTCTCGCCGGAAACGACGGAATGGACCTCGTCGTGCGGGTGGAACAGCCCGGCGACTCCCTCGCCATCCACTCCCCCATCGAGGAAAGCACCGGCAGATCGATCACCAAGAGTGGCGCGGGGAAACTCACCCTCACCGCGGCGAACAGTTTCAGTGGCAATGATGACGGATTCGGAAATCCCGTTTTCTCCGTCTTCCTCAATCAGGGAACTCTCAGCGTCGCCACGCTGCCCGTCGCCTCGGAATTCAGCCCGATCGGCACCGGCGGCCTGTTTTTGGGCGGCGGAATTCTGGAATACACCGGCAGCTCTGTAATCACCACCCGGCTTATCGAGGTCAAAGGCGGCGGCGCGGAAATCTCCGTCACCCAGCCGGCTGCGACCCTCACGCTCAACAGCGCCGTCTATGGTCTCGACGGATCCTCCTTCAATTTGCTCAAAAAATCCGGCCCCGGAACCCTCGCCCTCCGCGGCAATCAAGACAACAGCGGCCTCTCCGCGTTGGTGAGCGCCGGGACTCTTCTGCTGGAAAAAAGCAGCGCCATATTCACCCATGCGATCGGCCACCTCACCGTCCAGAGCGGTGCCACCGCGCGCTTGGCGGGAACAGGTGATGATCAAATCTACGATCTCGCGCCTGTCACGATCATGGCCGGCGGCGTATTCGATACGAACGGCCGCTCGGAAACCTTCGAGGCACTCAAAGGCGGCGGCAGCGTGACCAATCAGGGCGGTGCCGCCAGCGCACTATTCATCAATTGCCAATCCACCGGGACCGCCACCTTCAGCGGCGTGCTATCCGATGGGGCCGGAACGCTCGCCATCCACAAACAAGGCGACGGGACCCAGATCTTCACCGGGGCCAACACCTACACGGGCGGCACCACAGTCGCACGCGGGATTCTTTCCATCACCCAGCCGACGTTGGCGGACAGCTCCACGGTCACCATCTCATCCGGCGCGATTCTCAACCTCGCTTTCAGCGGAAATGACGTGGTGCGGAAACTGGTCATCAATGGCGTGGAGCAGCCCGCCGGGATCTATACCGCGGAGGGAAATCCGGGGCCCGGCAGCGAAATTTCCGCCCTCACTGGCATCGGCAGCCTGACCGTGGTCGCCAATCCTCCTGCCAGCGACTATGATCTGTGGGCCGCCGCCACGGGAGCCGTCGGCGGAATCGACGCAGACGACGATGGCGACGGCCTCTCCAACCGCCGGGAGTATGCCTTCGGACTGCTGCCGACGAGCGGATCTTCCGCCAATCCGATCACCATTCCGCTCAGCCGGACAGCCGGCACCTTCAGTTTCACCCGCCGCACCCTCGCCCTCACCGGGCTTGCTTATCGCGTCCGATTTTCCACCGACCTTTTGTCATGGAATCTCGACAGCGGAGCCGCCCAGTCCGTCACCGCGACCGAGGGCGACATTGAGACCGTCCAAGTGACCCTGTCGCCGACCCTGCTTGCGCATCCGAAATTGTTCGTCCGCGTGGAGGCCGACTGATCGCTCAGACGAAGCCCCGTTGACGTGCGCGGTGGTGAAGCTCGCTCAGACTGGTGGCGCCGAGTTTCGCCATCAGATTCGCCCGGTGGAATTCCACGGTCCGCGGGCTGAGGCTGAGCGACGCCGCGATTTCCCTGCTGGTCCGTCCGGCGAGGATGAGGCTGAGGATCTGCTGCTCACGGCGTGAAAGAATTTTCCCCACCGCCTCCGATAGCTTGCCTTCCGCCGATAGCGTGGCGTCGAAGCTCCGGGAAAAATAGGGCCGCCCGGCGGCGATGGTGCGCAGGGCGGTTCCGAGTTCCTCCGTAGGCGCGTCCTTTTCCAAATAGCCGTCCACGCCGCTTTCGCGCACGCGGGTCAGCGTCAGGGGATCCGTCAGAGAGGTGAGAAGGAGCGTGCGCAGTTGGGGCCGCACCTGCCGGAAGGCGGCGGCAAGCGCGAGACCATCCATTCGGGGAAGTTGCAAGTCCACCAGGGCGATGTCCGGGCACAGCTCCCCCACACAGGACAGCGCCTCCTCCCCCGAGCGGAAGGAACCGGCGAACTGGAAGCCGGGCAAATCCCGCACCCAGGATTCGAGAAATCCGCGGAACATCGCCTGATCCTCCACCACGAGGACGCGCAGGGATTTTTCCGGTTCATGCGGGGTTGAATCGAATCTCACGATAAATCGGGGCGGAGGATGAAGTGAAATTCTGTCCCTTCGGAGGCGGTCCCGGCCGATCTGACGCCCAGCCCCAGATCCAGCGCGAGACTTATTTCCATGCACAAACGCAGGCCCAGGCCATGGACCACCGGGAGCTGCCCGGTGTCGCCTGCATTCAAGGCGTTCGCCAAAGAGTGCGGCAATCCCGGCCCGTCATCGCAGACGGAAATCTCCACCCCTTCAGCCACCACGACCGCCCGCACGCAGACATGCTTCCGGGCAGCGCGGAGACCGTTGGCCACCAAATTCCGCAACAGCGCCTGAAGCGGCACCGCGTCGGTCAGCACCGAAAGCTGGGGCGGCACCGAGGCCGTGAGTTGAACTCCAGCCGACGCCGCCTCGTTCTGAAGCAGGGTCAGAACCGGAGAAGTGAGCGTCGCGAGCAAGTGCGCATCCGCCGTGCTGGTGCCGGCGCGCAGCCTCGCCCACATCACCAGATCTTCGATGAGCAAAAGCAGCCCCTGGCTGGTCCGCGCCGTGTCCGCCACAAACTGTTGGAGCCCGGGAGCCAGCGCCGGGCGGGTTTCCCAGTGCCCGGCGGCGCGGTTGAGCCCCGTCAGCGGGCCGCGGAGATCATGGCCGAGCACGGCCAGAATACGGTCCTTGTCCGCGTTGGCCAGTTCGAGTTCGCGGGTGCGCTCCTGGACTTCCAGCGCAAGGTCGTCGGCGTAGGCCTCCTGCATGATCTCGCGCTGCTCGGCCTCCCTCCGGAGCGCGGCCTCGGCGGCAAGTTTCTCCTGCTGGAGCCGGGAGAAGCGGTCTGCCGTGGCCAGGGAAAACAAGAGCAGCTCCAGCGCCGATCCCGCCAAAAAAGCAAATCCCGCCACCGCGGTGTCATCCTGCGGAGCCGGCCAGACCACCATCCGCAGCGACGGCAGCAAGCCCAACAGAAAGGCGGCAAACGCAGCGGCGAAATACCGTGCCTGGGCCGCACCATACCGCCATGCGACCAGCGAGGCGATCAACAGCAGCGCTTGCACCAGGAACCCGAGGATCACCGTGGCGTGAAAAAGCGTGGCCTCGCGCATCCAGAGCAGCCCGGGAGAAAAAAGCACCGCCGCCACCGCCACCCAGCGCAGTCCACCCATCAGACGGTCCCACGAGGGAGCGCGTCTTTTGAGCTCCAAGAACACCCGCGCGAAATCCAACAGAAAAATCAGCGAACACCCGAGCGCCAGCAGCGCGGCGGTTTCCTGCCACGGCGAATGCACCGAGCCACCCAGCACCAACCACTGGTTTCGCGCGATGAACATGTAAACCGCCAGCCCCGCCAGATAGAGAAGATAGCGCCCCAGATCCGGAAAGCGCAGCCGTATCCAGAGCACGCCGTTATAAAACAACAGCACCAACAGCACGCCGAAATACAGCGCTTCCGCAAAATTTGCCCGGGTCCGGGAAATCAGATAAGCCTGCTGGCTCGGCCACCACACGAGCCGGGACGGGATACCAAAGTGATCCTCGATCCGCAGATAAAGCGTCCGCGTGGCACCCGCCACCAGTTCGACGGGAAACGCAGCCTCCCGTCCGCCCAGCGGCTTTTCCACCGCGGGAATCCGCTCGCCGGATCGGAAACAGCGCCACCTTTCCCTGCCGCCCGCCCCTTCATCTTCGTACAAATCCACGTGGTCGGAGTAAAACCCCTCATCGGCAAGCACCCCGCGGAGTGCGGCGTCTCCCGGATTTCTCAGCACAACGCGCACCCACAAGGCCCGCCCTGGTTTGGGGAAAAGACTCTCTCCCAGCCGCCCCGTGCTCCACTTCCGTCCATCACCGGAAATCTCCGTGATCTTCAAGTCGGCCGCTACATCCGGCAGCACCTCCACCGATGCCACGACTCCATCCGCCCACAGAACCTCATCCGCATACCGACAGCAAAGCACGCTCCCCAGGGCGAACAGCGCAAGCACCGCACCCAGGAGCAAGCGCTGGTGCGCAAACGGGAGGGAAAACTTCACGGCTCCTTCTACCCAAGCTCCAAGCGGCCACAAGTTGCAAAATCCCTCCCCATCGCCAACCCCGTAGAACTACCTGACCTGACCTGAGCATGAGCGTGGAGGACGGCTTATCGGGAAACCACTACGCTGACAGGGGACGCTGACAGAGGGACGGACCTTTTATCAGTCTTTTGCTTTCACCCCAGCCGATGCCGACAGAGGGACAGACCATTAATCAGTCTTCTACTTTCAATCCAGCCCAAGCCGCCGCAAAACCCTGCAAGCTCAAACACTTGGGCCCATCCATTCCGCTCCTTTCGCCACACTCTCTCGCTCCATCCCGTCCCAGCCACCCCGCCCACGCATCACGACGGGACAGGCACTCTATCGGATCTTCCCTCACCTCATCGCTTCGGCCCCAAGCGCAAGGATGGCGTGAGGATGACAGACGGACGGAAGGAAGGAGGGCGCGTTAAAGGGATGTCGGCGGATGCCCTCAAGTATCCTGTTGGCAGCTCCCGCCCTCTTGATTCAGTCTGGGTGCATGAATCGCCGCCATTTTCTGCAAACCACCG
>JALOTR010000136.1 GCA_025457805.1 Akkermansiaceae bacterium
CGCGACGAAGGAAAGGTTTGCGGCGGCGCTCCCTCACGCATAGGGATGGCGGCGATGTTGAACCGATTCTACGGCGATTTCGATACCGAGCGGCGTTCCGGCCATCAGGACCAAGGCGACTACCGGTCGCCGTTCCAGATCGACCGCGACCGCGTCCTGCACACGCCCACTTTCCGCCGCCTGCAAAACAAGACGCAGGTCTTCTGGAGCGGCGAGTATGATTTCTATCGGACGCGCCTCACCCATTCGCTGGAGGTGGCGCAGATCGGCAAGTCGATCTGTCACTGGCTCAAGTCGCGGCAGGATGGGCCACTGACGGAGGATTTTTTCATCGATCCCGACCTCGTGGAAGCCATCTGCCTCTCCCACGACCTCGGCCACCCGCCCTTCGGTCATGCCGGCGAGCGGACGCTCAACCACCTGATGAAATCGCACGGCGGTTTTGAGGGAAATGCCCAGACGCTGCGCCTGCTCACCGAGCGGATCTTTTCTGCAAAACGCAGTGGCATGGATCCCACGCGGGCATTTCTCGACGGCGTGCTGAAATACAAATCGCTGTGGAGCGAACTCCGCACCAGCACCGGCCGCGAGCCGGAGCATCATTTCATCTATGACGATCAACAGGCGCATCTCGACTGGGCGATGGGTGGAAATGATTTTCCGTTAGAACTTCCGCCGGGCTCCGTGCGTGACAAGTTCAAGTCCATCGAGTGTCAGGTGATGGATTGGGCGGATGATACGGCTTACTCGCTCAATGATCTATCCGACAGTGCCCGCGCTGGATTTCTTAATATCGAACGCATCGAAGCCTGGGCGGAAGGAGGCGGCCACACCATCGGTGATGGAACGCCGCTCGGCGATCTCATGCGCGCCATCCGCAGGCGGCGTGTGGATCCCTTTGTCGGCAAACGCATCGGCCGATATATCCAATCGACCCACTTGGAAACGGATGTGAATTTCCTCAGCGGAGCCAGCAACCGTTATCACTATCGACTCGCTATCGATCCGGATGTCAAAGCCGAGTCCGCATTGTTCAAGAAGCTTGCCTTCGAGGTCGTTTTCCTTTCTCCACAGCTCAAGCAGCTTGAGCACAAGGGCAGTCGCATGTTGCGGCAGTTATGGGAAGTGCTCGGCGAAAGATATGTCTCCGGCGGCAGCATCGATGGCCAGGATTTCCAGCTCCTCCCAGCAGACACCGCTGCGGAAATTGCCAGCGCGCCCGATGAACCGGCCCGCGCCCGCCTTGTCTGCGATTTCCTCGCCGGAATGACGGATGGATACGCGGCGAGGACCTACAAACGCCTGTTTTCTCCGGATTTTGGTTCGATCGGGGATTTGATCGGTTAGAGTTTCACTCACTCGGCGAAAGCAGGATGCGACTGTAGGAATAATCGCCGTCGGAGCGCTCCTGATAGGTGCAGGAAATCTGAATGAGACAGATCGCCGCGACGAGGATGAGGAGCGTTTTTCTCATCAGGATGTTGCTGACAATTTCAGGACTCCTACGAAGGGCAGGTTGCGGTATTTCCCCTGATAGTCGAGGCCATAGCCAACGACGAATTCATCGGCGATTTCGAAACCGACATAGTCCGCCTCCACTTCTTCGGCGCGGGGTTTGTCCTTGGCGAGAAGTACGGCCGTATGGACGGCGACCGCGCCTTCCTCGATGAGGCGCTGGCGCACGGCGTGGAGCGTGCGGCCGGTATCGAGGATGTCATCGAGCAGGAGGACGTGGTGGTCCTTCACTTCAGGAAAATGGCGATCCAGGAAATCCACTTTTCCCGAACTCTCGGTGCCGCCGTGATAACTGGCCACGTTGAGGCATTCGATAATGAGCGGGCGCGGCACGCGGCGGAGCAGATCGGCCGCGAAAACGAGAGCCCCCTTGAGCAGGATGATCACCACGAGCGTGCCGCCTGGAAAATCGCGTTCGATGTCCTTGGCCATGCCGTCGAGGCGTTTTTCAATGACGGCTTCGTCGATCAATACCCTCTCGATGTCGTTGCGCATGGATGCGGATTAGAGGGACCGGACGCATTCGCCAAGTTCCAAAATCGGAATTCCTCTTTCGCCAATGCGGATCAAGGCACCAGGGCCACGCGGAAGAAGCGGCGTGACTCCGAGGGATTGACGGGAACCGATTTCATTGCTTCCAACTGATCCCCGGCCGCAGTGAACTCGGAGCCCTCCACATCCGTCCAGGAACTGCCCGTGAGGCTTGGACTGGATTGGATGCGATAGGAGCGGCCAGGAAAACAGTTCCACGAAATCTGGAAGTTCCCCACAGTTTTCCCGAATGAGGTTACCACGAAGCCTTTGTCCGGTTGGAGCCTGTCATAAGTCCCATCCGCATCCTCATCGCGAAGGGCTTCGAGCGGAATTGCCAACAGCTCGCTCGAATCCAGATTGCCATTGTCCAGGATCATTGCCGGAGCTTGGGCACCGAGAATCCCGTTGTCCGCCGTTTGATAGGCAAGGGCACTGAGGTGGAGGCGGGTGGGAAGTGAACCGAATGCCTGTTTCAAATCAATCACACCTTCCATCTGCTCGTTGGCGGTTCGGGCAGATTGCAGAGGGGCACCGTTGCTTTGAAACCAGGAGATATAACTATTCGAACTCTCGGCGGCGAGAAATGGCGAACCAGGCGGCACCGCAAGATTTCCAGTCTTGCCCCAAGGAGCCGGGGTGGTGGGTGAAGCGAGGGCGGCATTTCCGACGATGATGAAATGATCGTTTCCAATCGGCCCCGGCGCCCAGGTGGCGACGTAGAGGAGGTCGCCGCGCACGGCGGCGTAGAGGGTCATTCCGGGATTGGACAAACGATAGGCGGGAAAGTCCGCGATCCCATCCATCACAAACGGAATGGGCTCCGGATCCGGCAGCGGGAGTGCGGAGGTGGTCGCCTGGACTGATCCCGCGGCATGGGTGGTTCCCGCTGCGTTGCGCGCGGCCACGGTGTAGGCATAACTTGTCGATGGCGTGAGACCGGAGTCATTCCAGGTGAAGCTGGCGGTCACGCCGATCTCCTCGCCATTTCGATAGATGATATATTCATCCGCCCCGGCAGCCGCAGACCAATCGATGCGGATGGATGTGTGGCCAGTCGCTGCTGCGGAGAGGCCGGTGGGAGGCGATGGAGGAGGCCCGGGGTCGCCAGCCGGGGTGACGGCAAAATGCCAGTCCTGACCTGAGTTGTTATCCCATGGCTGCGAGTTCTGCCCTTCCGCATTGCCGGTGAAAACCACATCGAGCACGGTCGTGCCGGGCCAGGCGTTGATCGTGTGAGTCCACTTCCCATCCGCCAGGGTCATTGCCGGACGAGGCGTCACGCGGTTCTGCCAACCATTGCGCCCGACGTGAAGATATACCTGCGGGGCGGATGCGAGGTTTCGCCCAGCGGGGTTGTAGGTAATGGTGATCGCCTGGCCGTCGGTGGGATTGGCAGGAGATATGGAAACCACGGGCGATGGCTCGGGAGTTCCGCCACCACCCCCTGCGTCATCCTCCACGAACACATGCTGGATTTCGGATTTGTGAAGATTGCCCCGGCTATCAACTGCCTCGATGTAATAGTCGAGCAATTTGCCGCGGAAATTCGCCACATTGTCATTGGAGATCCGCGCGAAATAATAGTCGGCCACCTCGTTGGTGGGCAGGAAATAATCGATCTGGGAATTGGAGGCCGCGGCATTGAGGGCGGCGCGGGTTTTGGGCAGCTCGCGGCGGGTCATGGGGATGGAAATCCATGATCCCACTTCATTGCCACCAGCGAAGGTTTCGTTCTGATTGGATGCAAGCGGATTGCTTCCATCTGCATCCACACGGATGCGGACGGAAACGCCGTTGGCGGGGATGCCGGACAAATCGTAGGCGTGGGTCCAGATATAAAACTCCGATGGCATTTTCTTGAGGAAACGTTCATCTCCGCCGGGGATGCGGTTGAACCAGCCAAAGGTATATCCTCCGGGATTGTAGGGAAAACGCTGGGGCTTGAGCACGGTGGGAGCGGTGCGGTCATTGTCGCGCCGGGTCTGGGTCATCCAAGGCAGAAGTTTTTCTACCGCACGGCGGGTGGCGAGACCGGGCTTCACTTCATCATCATTGCCAAGGCCGCCATAATAGTTGAAGCCGGAATCGAGACCATGGAGATAGATATGCCATGCGAGTTCGACATCGTTGGGATTGCTCCATGTTCCGTTCCAATCGTAAGGTGCCTGGATCTTCCATGCCTCCACCGTGCCGCCTTCGTCGCGCAGGACCTGCTCCGCGGTCTCGCACCAGTTCGCCCCGGCCATCAAAGGGGCATAACTGTAGAACTTGAGCGCGAAGCCCGGCGTTTCCATATCGACCTGGGTGCCGGGATAACGGTTGGTCGCACCGATCGCGGCATTGGCGACCGGAGGCTCGATCCATTTGAGGAAATAAGGTGATCCATAACACATTTCAGGAAAAATCCATGCACCATCCTCGATATGGGCGTAGGGAGCATTGGCACCGTGGGCGTTGACAAAGTCCTGCGGCGTGTTGCGGCGATAGCCCGCGTTGTTCGCATCATTGAAAAACTGCGGCGTGGCTTCAAACCAGGAACTCGATCCCCCGCCCCAGGCGTTGTCGCCATCGGTGGAGGGCATGACGATCACCGGCCTGGACTGCGGCGTGACAAAGGGAGCGATGAATTGCTGGATTTTCCCGATGCCTTCGTTGGCATAACCAAAACGATAACTCAGCACATCGTCCGATGGCACCGCGATCATGGATTTTTCCGCCCCGGTTTCCGGATTCACATATTTCACCTTGTGGAGCTGATAGGCATAAGGGGAAACGTTCCACGCGGCATTGCCCGGATTCGGCTCGCCATACCACCAGCCATCCGTGGGTGAAGGCCCGATCTGGTCGGACTTGTTCGGCGGACTGGAGAAGATATTATAACTCCCTGCCGGATTCGCCTTGGTATTGTAAGTCGGGCAGGTGCGGCTGATGTGATGGCTGGGGACAATGACCCATTCGTAACCTTCATCCGCGAGCACATCGATGATATGGCGGGAAAATGCCATCTCCGTGGGAAAAAAGCCTTTGGAGTGATCGGACAAATTGGCATTTCCATTCCAGGCTTTCCAGTAGGCCTGCTTGAAGATCTGCACTTCCTTGCGGAGGACCGATTTCGGCAACAGCGGAGCAAGCGAGTGATGATAGGTGAATCCCACCAGATCGAGCCTTCTTGAACCGGATGGCGTGAACCATCCGCGCGCCTCACGGTTTCCTCCGGCCCAGCCGCCGCCATAGCCGAGCTGGCTGCTTCCGCCGAGTTGGCGGACACCATCGATGAGTGAGCCTGAATAACTGAGCGCAAAGCCGCCTTCGCTTGCGATCGAGGAAAGCGAATTGCGCGGCCCGCTTTGATAGGCGTTCACGCGATCGTGATTTCCGAAGATGTCCGGCAGGTTGTTTTCGGGATGGAAATTGGGGCTGAGGCCACCGTAGTTCTGCCCGGGCTTGAGCCGGATGGAGTCGCTGGCGTATTGCACGCGGCTGTTTTGTCCGCCAGGATCGGCGGCATTCCATTCGGGCCAGTAAGTGGGCTGGTGATTGTGCCAGAAGCGCGAAACATGAACGCTCTGGGCGTCGGCGGAAGCGAGGGTGAATCCGAAAGCAAAGGGAATCACCCACTGCGGCAGGAAGCGACAGCAGGACATGAGGATGGGTTTTGGACAATTTCCATATGTCCCCACGCGACCTGAGGTTTAAACCCTCTTTCCTACAACAAGCTCAGCCACCGGTCCGAATCTGGAGAGACTGCACCGACAAGGCAGCGCCAGAGGAAGCACCGAGGCGGATCTCATCAAACCGAAGGCCGGCAGGAAGCTTGCCTTCGCAGAACGGCGCCTTCAGGGGAACCGATCCTTCATGGAGCGACACAGCGCCGCTTCGGGCATCATAGCGAAGCGTGACCTCGCGAGGCCCGATGACCGGACTCTCGGGAAGAATGACCGGAACGCGTTGTTTGACATCCAGCGACCAGGTGGGACGCGTCCCGAATGAGTCACCAAAAAACAGCATTTCCTTGCCACCACTGAAGAAGCTCATTCCAGCCCAACCATCCGTGTGAAACTCGCCAGCAGAGGTCTTCGCGACATCGATGGTGGCGAGAAGAACCGTCGCATCATCGGCGGGCTGTGCCTGCTTGAGCCGGCAGTATGCGGTGAAATTCGCGCCTTCCAACAATTGCGCGCCGATGGAGGGACTTCCGAAATCGATCCTCCAGTCCTTCGCATCAAAAGGAACGTTGAATACGGTTTGAAAGCGCCCCAGCCCCCTTGGGAACGACGCACCGTTGGCTGGAATCACTTCGAGTTTTCCCGCAGCATCCACTTGTAGCGCATCGCCTTCTGTTAGATTGGCCGCAGCGCTGGTTCCGGTGGAAGTCACACTCACACTGCCTTGCGTCACATGGATTTGATCCGGCCCTTCTGGCAGGACTTCCATGCCGAATTCGGTGCCGGAATCCAAAGCTGTCATTCGCGGGGTGGTGACCTTGAGTGCGAGGCTCGATCCGCCGCGATGGAAAAATCCCCTTCCGCGATTGAGCGCCATTTCTGTTTCAGAAACAAAGGTCAGTTCGGCTGGGCCCTCAATCACCGCCGTGACGGAAGGCTCCAGCGAAACACCGGCGCGGCCCTGTCTTAGCGAGAGATGGCTGCCTTTTGAAACTCCCGTCGCTCCCCCAATCGGACGGGAATCACCCTCGATTTGCCAAACGGCATCCACGGAAAATGTCAGAACCGCCACATCGTCCGCCGCCATCTTTTCCCATGGCCGGAACCAGAGGGCAAGCGATGTCAGAACCACCACGGCAGCAGCCACAAGAACGAGGCCCGCCTTGTGGAATCGTCCCCTGCCCCCGGAATCGAGTTCTGCAAAACCACCCTCAAACTCCTCGCTCAAGGCATGATGGATATGCGCATAACCTTCATAGAGATCCGCAAGGTCGGGCTCCTTGCGAAGACGCTCTTGAAATGCGTCGAATTCCTCGCGGCTCACATCGCCATCGAGTGTCTTCTGAACAAGCAGGTGATCCGCTTTTTTCATCGTTGATTGCGCGAGGCTGCTTGGAGTTCGCGTTCAATGCAGCGCTTGAGCGCGGCACGGAGGTTG
>JALOTR010000732.1 GCA_025457805.1 Akkermansiaceae bacterium
TTGGATCGGCACCACCGCCGATTCCTACGCCGGCGTGAGTCTCGGAGCGACGCCCATCCCAGTGAGCCGCATCGCCTTTGGCCGGGACAACACCGGCGCGTTCAACGACCGCTGCCTCGACTACTACACCATTCAATACACCTCGGATCCAGCCCCCGAATCCCCCTCGGCCACGTGGTTCACGATCGGTGCCGTGAACTATCGACCCGGCGGCACGGCGGGCATCACCGCCCCCGCGCGGCGACACCTTTTTTCCTTCCCCGCTGTCTCCGCGACGGGCCTGCGAATCAAGGTCTCTTCGGAAACCACCGCCATTGATGAAATCGAAGTTTACCCGGCCACCGGATTGTTTGCCACCAGCGGGCTCACCCTGCTGCAGGAAGGCGGCACGCCAGTGCCTGATAACCTCGCACCCGAGGGCATCGCCTTTTCCAAGGATGAGATCGGCGGCGCGCCCCATTCCACGACCGGCGTCAACGACGGCACCTACGGCAATGCCAGCAGTTGGATCGGCGGCACCGCCAATTCCTTTGTCGGCATCACTCTGGCCGCGGCTTCCACCATCGACCGCATCGCCTTCGGCCGCGACAACACCGGGGTCATTGCTGATCGGGCGATGGGGCGTTATGCGCTGCAATACACCACCGTCCCCAACCCCGGAGCCACCACTCCCGACGCGAGTTGGACCACTCTGGGCATTCTCGACTATCAAACTGCCGCCGGCGCAAACTTCGCCAATCCATCGCAGCGCCACCTCTACGCCTTTCCCTCCATCACCGCCACCGGCGTCCGTCTCCTCGCCCCTTCCAACGCAGCCATTGATGAACTGGAGGTCTCCCTCGGCAAGCCCCAGCTTCTGGTGGAGCATCCCGTTGGCACCGCACTGGCTGCTGGCAGTCTCGTTGACTTCGGCGGACGCTTCCCCGTGCAGCCCGCGGTGAAAACCTACACCGTCACCAACTCCGGGAGCAGTCCGGTCACGTTCGGAGCCGTCGTCGTGAATGGAGCCCATGCCGGTGATTTCTCCGTCACTGCGCCTGGCCCCGGCGCCCTGGCACCCGGAGCCACCACTTCCTTCACGGTCACGTTCACTCCCGGCGAAAGCGGTCCGCGTTTCGCAGCCATTCACCTCCCGACCAACGATCCAGCCATCGCCTTCTCCATGGACGTCATTGGCAGTGGACTCGTGCCCACATTCAATGCAGCCACCAGCGACGGCCTCATCATGGACACCGCGAATGGCCTGATGGACCTTCCCGCCACCACTGCTGCCACGCCTGCTGGCGGTGCCTTCAGCGGTCCCGGAGTGACCGGACTCAGCGGCACTTCGTTCGATCCCGCCGCGGCCGGTTTCGGCACTCATACCCTCACCTACAACTTCGGCGGGGCCGTTGGTACTTTTAAAATCAGCGTCGTGGGTGGTCTTGCTCTCGTCGGCGAAGGGGGAAGCTTTTTGCCGAACAACATGGCACCGGCCGGAATCGCTTTCGCCAGCGATGTCATCCCTGGCTTTGAAGCTCACACCATCAGCCACCTCAACGACGCCACCTACGGCAATGCCAACAGTTGGATCGGCGACAGCGCCAACACCTTCGCCGGCATCAACCTCGGAGCCACGCCCGTCGCAATCAATCGCATCGCCTTTGGTCGCGACAATCAGGGCAACTTCCCCGACCGCAGCCTGGACCACTACATCGTGCAATACACCACCACACCGAACCCGAACGCCAGCACCGCAGCATGGACCACCATCGGAGCCGTGGACTACCGCAGCGTCAGCAAGTGAATGCCACCGGCCTGCGCATCATCACCGCCACCGCGGGCACCGCCATTGACGAAATCGAACTCTACTCACCCAACACCCCGCAGGAACTATGGCGCTTATCGTACTTCAATAGCACCGCGAACACCGGCGACGCGGCCGACCATGCCGACCCGAACCAAAACGGCATCCCCAACCTCATCGAATACGCGCTCGGCGGGCACCCGGTGAATGGGAGCACCGGCCAAAGCATCCTGCCCACCGGATCCCGCAGCGGAAACCAGATGCGCATCCATCTCACCCGCCGCCTCGACCGCAGCGACATCGATCTCACCGTCCAAGCCAGCACCAATCTAACAACCTGGACCAACCTCGCCCGCAGCAGCGCCGGCCAGCCCTTTGCGTTGATTGAGAGCGGGACCGGCATCGACGAGACCGGCAGCGGAAACACCCGCGCCGTCACCATCACCGACCCTCTAACCGACACCCGTCGCTTCCTGCGTCTCAGCGTCACCCCTTCACCCGCGCCATGATACCGCACCCCATCATCACCGCCGCCTTCCTTCTAACAGCCTATCCCGCTTCAGCAGTCACCCTGCTGCTCAACCCGGGCTTCGAAACCATCGCGCTCGCCCCGGCCACCAGCGTCACCGTCACCGATGCCGACTTCGAAGGCGGGGAAACCTCACCCCAGGTCGCTCCTTGGGCAGTCGGCGGAAACTCGGTCTATCTCGCTTCTGCCGGAGCCAACTCCGGGATCTGGGGGACCAGCACCCGCTTCAATTCCCAGTTCGTGGTCTTGAGCAACTTCGGCGATGGTGCGACCTCTTCGAACCTCGCCCAGTCCTTCGCACTCGGTGCCGCCGGCACATTCAACTTCAGCTTCGACTGGGAGTCCCCGGCTTACACGGAAGCGAACCGGGTTTGAAGTTCATCGGATGGGCGGACTGGGCGGCAGAATGTGGCCAATTCAAAGAGAAGTCGAGACTTCGTTTCACCCGGGTA
>JALOTR010000137.1 GCA_025457805.1 Akkermansiaceae bacterium
TGGCATTTCAGCCCAGAACAGCGATTTTGTACCTTGTTTAGGAGGACCCTTACTGTCGACTCTTCCACTTTCATCAAGAGAGGGGACGATAATGTCCCCCTCCCTCACATAAGAATGGGAAAGCAATGTCCCTTTTCATGTGCTGAAACCTTCTACTCTTTTATCCGTTGATTGGATAGCAGGCGCAGGGAGTTGAGAATCACCAGCAAGGTCGCACCCGTGTCCGCGAGGATGGCGAGCCAGAGACCGGCGAGTCCTGCAAATGCGAGAATCAGGAAAACGACCTTGATCGCCAGGGCGAAGATGACGTTGAAGCGGATGATTCCGAGTGTGCGGCGGCCAGTAACGATTGCCTCCGCGACTTTGGTGAGATCATCCTTCATCAAGGCGATGTCCGCCGTTTCGATGGCGGTGTCGCTGCCGATTGCTCCCATGGCGAAGCCGACGCTGGCGACGGCGAGCGCGGGCGCGTCGTTCACGCCGTCCCCGATCATGCCGACGTAGGCGTATTCGCCAACGAGTTTGCGGATATATTCAACCTTCTGGTCCGGCATGAGATCGCCGACGGCTTCGTCGATGCCCGCTTGTTTGGCGATGGCGGATGCGGTGCGCTGGTTATCACCGCTGAGCATGATGACTTTCTCGATACCCGCCGCGTGGATGAGATGGAGCGCTTCTATCACTTCAGGGCGCAACGTATCGGCGATGGCAATGATTCCGAGGATCTTGCCTACGCATCCTTCATGCGTGTCATGGCCGAGGATGGCGAGGGATTGGCCTTTCGCTTCGAGGCCTCCCAGAATCGCCTCGATCTCCGGTGTGCAAAGACCCGATTCGTGGGCCATGCGGTGGTTGCCGATGAAATGAGGATGTCCGCTGATGGTGGCGCGCGCCCCTTGGCCGGTGATGGATTGGTAGTCGGCGGCGGGTTCGAAATCGAGGTTGCGGGATCGGGCTGCATCCACGATGGCAACTGCAAGCGGGTGCTCGGAGTGGCTGTTGATCGCGGCGGCGTAACGGAGGATTTCCTCTTCAGACAAGTCGCCAACTGTCGTGACCCCTGTGACTTGAGGCTTGCCTTGGGTGATGGTGCCGGTCTTGTCCACTGCCAATGCGCGGAGTTTTCCAACCGCCTCAAGATAAACTCCGCCCTTCACGAGCACACCCCGGCGGGCAAGGGCGGTGAGGCCGGAGACGATGCTCACCGGCGTGGCAATGACCAGCGCACAGGGACATGCAATGACCAGCAAAACCAAGGCCCGGTAAATCCACGGATTCCATTCCTGTCCCATTAGCAGTGGTGGAATGATCGCGACCAGAATGGCGGCAATGAAAACGGCAGGCGTGTAAACTGCGGCAAAGCGATCCACCCATCGTTGCGTCGGCGGCTTCTGTTCCTCCGCCTCGCCGACGAGTTGGATGATGCGGGCGAGCGTGGAATCTCCGGCCGCTTTGGTCACGCGCACCGTGAGGGATCCTTCCTGATTGACCGTGCCTGCGAAGACAGGATCGCCGGGTGATTTATCGACTGGCACCGATTCGCCGGTGATGGGTGCTTGATCGACGGAAGAGTTTCCCGAAATCACCTCGCCATCCAATGGGACACGACTGCCGCTCCTGATGCGAATTTCCGCGCCGATGTCCACCTCCGCCACCGCGATCTCCCGCTCCGTGCCATCCGGCGCGATGACGATGGCAGTGGGTGGGGAAAGCTCCAAGAGAGCTTTCACGGCCCGCCTGGCGCGAGTGGCGGCCCAGGATTCAAGCAGCTCCGAGAGCGCAAATAGAAATACCACGGCAGCCGCTTCCGCACCTTCGCCGATGATCCAGGCACCTGCGACGGCAACAGTCATCAGCACGTTCATGTCCAGCCGCTTTCCCTGCAAGGCCTTCCATGCGGCCGGAAATACGAGGAGTCCTCCCGCCAGAGTGGCGATGGCTAAAGCCCCGACCTTGAGCCAAGTGGGACCGATTTCAATCCAGCCGAGAAGCAACCCGACACCGGTCAGAATTCCGGAAATTGCAACGAGTATGCCTTGTGGCAAAGGGCTGTCGCCGTGGCCGTGTTCGCAGCCGGAGCATGATGGCTTCTTAATAGGTCTGGATTGGAGATGCATTGCGGGGCTACATGGTTGTTTGAAATTGAGATGGCGGATTAGCTGGGGCGGTGTGTTCCTGCATGACTTCCAGGAGCTCCCCCTCAAGTTTTGACACCATTCGCATGATCGGCACGGTATCGTCGGAATCGCTCATGCGTTCGCGAAGGGCTGCCCTCAATTCGCGGACATGGTCAAGGGCGCGGGAAACCGAATCATTCTCCGGTGTCCGGCGGAGCCGGGCGACCAGCGCGTTGACTGAGCCGACTACGCTGCTCAGCTGGCTGGAGCCGACCTCGACATCGAGAAATTCCAGCCGTCCGGAGGCCACCCGACGCAGATGGAGAAAAACATGATCCACCGGTTTGATGACGAGACGGCTGATCAGGGCGGCGGATACGACCCATACTGCCACGCCGATGACAGCGACGTGCAGGACATGATGAGTCAAAAAGGCCGTGAAATCCGCCGGACGATCAATGAAATATTCCACGATCGTGTAGATCAACATCCCGGCTACGACAGCCGCAAAAGTTCGGGTGACCACAAGGGACAGCAGGTCTTTGGTTTCATTTTTGGCAGGGAAATTCTCCGACGGAGTAGGCTCCGATGTTTTGGCATGTTTTTCGGGTTTCATCGGCATGTTTTTGTGAATGGATTTCGCTTGGTCGATCCGATTTGGGATCATGATGTTCTTGGTAAAATAATCCCGGCTAGACCGAATGAAAGCACGTCGCCGCCTTCGCCATGGGCGGCGACGTGCCGTGGGATCAATGCAAGTGCAGCTCGAAGCGCTCGGTGACGGCCTTTGCGTCGGGAGCGGTTTTGATCGTGAGGATCACGGCCACGTGGGCACCGTCTGGCAAGGGCTTGTCGGCGATGAGGACGTTGGCGTCCTTATCGGTGCCCTTGGTGAATGCGAGTTTAGTCGGCGCACTGCGCTCGCCAGCGATGCCGGTAATACTTTGCCCACCGAGGGCTGCGGCCTTGTTGTCCTTGTCGAGGAAGATGATTCGCGCTTTCCGATCCTTGTCCACGCTCACCTCAATGGAGAAGCCAGCCTTGGACTCTACGAGATGGCCGCCATTGGGGCCTTTTTTCCCATGGTCATCGTCATGCTCCGCATGTTCTTCTTTTGATTCCTTGCCGTGGTCGTGATCCTGTTCCTCGGCAGCAAGTGCGAGCGGGCTGGCGAAGAGGGCGAGGAGCAGTGTGGTGGTTAGTTTGAGTTTGGTTTTCATGGTTCTTGGTTTGGTTGTTTGTTTTCGGGAGATGGGTCTCAGTGGGTAGCGGGCGCGTTCAGTGCGAGGGCCTTGGCTGCGGCTTTTTTGCCGAACATGCGGAAGACCGCAGGCGTGACGGCGAAGTCCAGCAAGGTGGAACTCACCAGACCGCCGACGATGCAGATGGCGACCGGGCTGAGGATTTCCTTTCCGGGCTCGCCCATGGCGATGACGAAGGGAATGAGTGCAATGCCTGCGGAAAGCGCAGTCATGGTCACGGGAACGAAGCGCTCCAGGGTGCCGCGCTCGATCATCGCATAGGTGAAGCCCTCGCCCTCGTGTTTCATGAGGTGGAGGTAGTGGGAAATCATCATGATGCCGTTGCGAGCGGCCACGCCGCCCACGGCGATGAAGCCGACCAGGGTGGCGATGCTGATATTTCCAACCAGCCACCAGGTGAGCGCAAGGCTACCCATGAGTGCGAGAGGCAGGTTCAGCAGTACTTGGAACGCGAGGATGAGGCTGCGGAAATAGGACCACAGCAACAATACGATGACGACCATGATGCCGGCGAAGAGGATGGCGATGCGCTTCGAGGCGGCTTGTTCGGCGCGGAAGTCGCCCTCGTAGCTGAGGAAATATCCTTCGGGCAGAGTGATGCTGTTTCGCACTTTTCCCTCCAGTTGTTTCACGAGTGCGCCAGCATCCCGTTCGCTGGGTTTGATGGAAACCACGTAGCGGCGCTGGGTGTTTTCTCGGAACACCGAGCTGGGTCCAGCGGCCTCGCGGACATGGGCAACGAGTTTCAGCGGGATGTGGTCTCCAGTCACCGTATGGATGGGCAGGTTGCGGATGGTTTCGGCATCGCCGCGCCAGTGTTCCGGCAGGCGGATGGCGAGGTCGATGACGCGCTGGTTTTCCCGGAGTTGAGCGATATTGGAGCCGCCCAACAGTGTGGAAAGTTCGGCATTCAGCTCGCCGGGGGAAACACCGTGGGCGAGGGCGCGATCCCGATCCAGTTCGATGCGGAGCTGGGGAATCTGCGCCTGCATGTCGAGCTTGGCATCCTCAAGGCCTGGGATGGATTTTGCCACTTTCTGCACTTGCTCGCCGAGGTGGGTGATCGTGGCGAGGTCGGGTCCGAAAATCTTGACCGCCACCGGTGAAGTGACGCCACTGAGTAGGTGGCTAATGCGGTGTGATAGAGGACCGGAAATGATGCTGAAGGTCCCGGGCACCGTTTTGATGCGGTCGCGCATGTCATCAAGGACGACTTTCAGCGGACGACCCATGCCGTCTTTTTTGAAGTCGATGTCGAACTCGACGTTGTTGACGGGAACGACATGGTCGCTGCGCTCCGCGCGGCCAATGCGGCGGCCGATGTGCTGGACTTCTGGCACCTGGCGAATCTGGTCTTCGACGGATTTGGAAATGAGTTCCATCTCCGCAAGAGAGGTTCCCGGCGCGGCACCGGTGGTGACAACGGCGGTTTCCTCGTGGAAGGCGGGAAGAAAGTCGCGGCTCATCTGCGGATAGAGCATGAAAGCCAGCGCGAGGAGCATGGACACCGCAGCGATGACGATGACGGGCTGGCGCAGGCTGAGTCTCAGGATGGTGCTTTTGAGAAGCCATTTGAGACCCTGCACAAGCCGTCCGTCGTTATGGCCATGACCTTGGTCGGCTGGTTTCACTTTCAGAAGGAACGAGCAGAGCACCGGAATGGCCGTCAGGGAGACGACGAAGGACGCGATCATGCTGATGATGGTGGCAATCGCGATGGGTGCGAAGAGTTTGCCCTCCACACCGGTGAGCCCGAGCAGCGGAATGAAGACGAGGACGATGAGGATCGTGGCGTAAAGGATGGAGTTGCGGACTTCGCCCGAGGCCAGGGCGATCACTTCGAGCTTCGGCAATGGTTCCTTGAGGCGGGCATTTTCACGAAGGCGGCGGAAAACGTTTTCGACATCCACGATGGCGTCATCCACGACCATGCCGATGGCCACGGCAAGACCGCCGAGGGTCATGCTGTTCACGCTGAGGCCCATCCACTGGAAGGTGAGCAAGGTGATGGAAAAGCTCAGCGGCATGGCCATCAAGGTGATGAAGGTGGTGCGGAAACTGAGCAGGAACAGTAGCAATACCACGGTCACCATGACCGCGCCTTCGATGATGGCCTTTTTCAGGTTGCCGATGGCGCTGTCGATGAAGTCCCTCTGACGGAACAACACGGTGGCTTCAACCCCTTCCGGAAGGGTGGCTTCCAGTCCTTTAATGGCAGCCTCGATCTGCTCGGTGAGGGCGATGGTATCAAATCCGGGAGCTTTGATGACACTCATAATCACGCCGGGGCTGCCACTGACGGCGGCATCGCCACGTTTGGGTTCCGTGCCCCAAGCGACGGTGGCAACATCCGAGATGGCGATGGGGCGTCCATTGGACATCTTGATGATGGTGCGGGCGATGTCCGTCAGTTCGACGGTCATCGCGAGGTTGCGCACCATGATTTCCTGCGGGCCGTTGTCGATGAAGCCGCCTGTGGTGTTGGATGCGGCTTTTTTCACCGCTTCCTCCAACTCCTCGATGGTCACGCCGTTGGCCTGCATGCGCCACGGGTCGGGCTGGACCTGCGCCTGTTTCACGCCACCGCCCATGTTGAGGACTTCGGCCACGCCGGGGATGGCTTGCAGGCGCATGCGGATCGTCCAATCGGCGACTGTGCGCAAGTCCATAGGAGCAGTTTTTCCATCGTTGCTTTTCACGCCGATGAGCAGGATCTCGCCCATCAACGAGGCGACGGGAGTGAGGTAAGGCTGGGTATCCTCGGGAATTTGCTCACGGGCGACTTGCAACCGTTCCTGCACGAATTGCCGTGCCTTGTAGATGTCCGTTCCCCATTCGAATTCGGCGAAGACAAGCGAGAGGGCGATGTCTGAAGTGGAGCGCATGCGGGTAAGACCCGCGACGCCCATCAGTGAGTTTTCGATCGGCTGCGTGACAAGAACCTCGACTTCTTCGGGAGATAAACCAGGGGCTTCCGTTAGAATCGTGACTGTGGGTTTGGTGAGATCAGGAAGAACCTCTACGGGCAGCTCGCTGCCGGTCTTGAAACCCATCGCAAGGATCAATAGCGACAGGCATAGAATGATCGCCCGGTTCCGGAGCGACCAACGAATCAGTGTGTTGAGCATGGTTCAGGAAAGTTCGATGTTGTCGTCGGCGGGTTGACGGCGGCGGAGGGAAACCACAACCAGCAGCAGGGCGAGAATGCCGGTGGCGGCCATGAAGAAAATCTCGCGCAAGCCAGAGCCACTCTTATCGTGAGCGTGGTCATCGCCATCTCCGGCTGAGGCCTTTTGTTCAGGTGTCATTTCCGAGCCATCCTCGTTGTGCTCATGGCCGTGGGCCGCATCCATCGCTTCTTTAAGCGAAGGGCCGCCACTGCTTCCTGCGAAACCAAGCGAGTATGAGCCTCGCGTCACCACTTCATCGCCGGGCAGCAAGCCATCCAGGATTTCGACGCGATCATTGCTGGAAAGCCCCGTCTGCACATTCACGCGATCGAAGGCGTTGGGAATGGTTACGTGTTTGACATAAACATGCCGGTTTGAAGCACCACCTTGAAGGGCTTCGGTGGGAACGCTGAGGACGCTCTCGCGTGTTTCCATGATTATGGAGCATTCGGCATTCATGCCGGGGCGGAGCTGATTGTCGGGGTTTTCGATGGTGAAGATGATCCCGGTGGTATTCAGG
>JALOTR010000138.1 GCA_025457805.1 Akkermansiaceae bacterium
AAGCCGCTCTAGGAGCGAACACGGATCTGACTCGAGTTTTTGTCTTCGATCCGCTCTTGTTTGAGGGGGAACGAGCTGGAGAAGATTTGAAAAATCGTTATGGCAAGTGCTTTTCTGAAAAGTGGCAAAAGCGAATTGTTTATACGCCACATCACACGGACAAAATGGGAAGAGCTGGGACATTCAGTCACTTCGTTTCTTTGCTCCGCACGTCGCCAGATAATCTACTTTTTGGACTCGATCCTACCCACGAAAAGTCAGAATCATTGATTAGCTGGTAATAGATATTTTCTGCTTCAGGACCGAATTTTGGCTTTCGAGATTGGTAAGGACGAGTTGCTCCAGCAGAGCGTGGTCGCGGATTTTTTCTTTGGCTCCGGTATGGACATCGCTCCATTGTGTGGCGGTCTGGCCAAGAGGGCGACGTTGACTAGGTCTGCCTCGCCGGCATAGACGGCGTTGGCGTGAGCCTTACCAATCGACGCAGGGATGAGCGCGTTGATGGCGTCAGTCTGGATACGATAGTTGATCCTGGCAAGGGCGCGCTGGAGGTTCCAATCGAGCTTTGGTCGGTCGTTATCCTCGTCCTCAATGCGTCAAAGTTCCTTGATGAGGTAGAGCTTGATTTCGACCGAGACCCACGACGCAAATTAAAAGGTGATGTCCTTGTGGGCGTAGGAGCCGCCGTATCGGCCGTTGCTGGAAATGATGCCGACCGCAGCGGTTTTATCGATCCATAGCTTCGGAGTGAGGATAAAGCTGTTCAGGTGGTTTGGATGTTAGTCCCATCGAATTCGAAGGAATTAAGGTCCGGATTGTGAAGAATCTCCCAGATCCCGCGGAACTCGACAGAGTTGCGATTGCGCAGCCAATTGCGAACGAGATCGTCACTCCTCTCCGGAATTCTGAACCGTGCAATGTCGGCGACCTGAGAAAACCTGAATCTTTTTGCATAAGATTGTGCAGGTTTTTGGTAAGCTTCAGGAAACCATGCCGAGCCAACCCCGAGACCCGCAGGAAAACCTTGTCGCGCTGATCACCCGTCATCAGGCGGCGCTTCATGCCTACGTGCTCAGCCTCCTGCCCAACCCGGCTCTGGCGGATGATGTGCTCCAGGAAACCAACTTGGTGCTCTGGCGCAAGGCGGCCGAATATGACCAGTCGAAGCCGTTCATGCCCTGGGCCTGCCGGATCGCGTGGTTTCAGGTGAAAGCCGCGCGGCGGGATGCCTCCCGCGACAAGCATGTGTTCGATTCCGACCTGATCGACCTGCTGGCCAGCGAGGACGATCCGGATCTTGAAGAAACCATCTCCTTGGATCGCGCTTTGGGCGATTGCCTGGACCAGCTCCCCCGGGAAAAACGCGAGCTGATTCTCCACCGATATCAGCCGAATTCATCGGTCCATGAAATGGCCACCACCCGCAATCTCAGCCCCGGTGCCCTATCCGGGCAACTCCACCGCATTCGCCTCATGCTGGAAGCGTGTGTGGAGGGAAAACTGAACCAATCCCCGTCATGAACCCCGACTACGATCCGCAACGCCTCGACGCATTGCTGCAAGGCCTCTTCGACGAGGCCCTGAGGGACTCTGAGGTCCTTGAGCTCAACGCCACCCTGCTCAAGTCCCAGTCAGCCCGAAGCCACTATCGGAAAAGGCTCCGCATCCACGCCTCGCTCATCCGTCAGCGGAGAGTGGAAACAGTCGTTGCGACCCAGACACCCGCTCCGGTTCGCCGCTACTGGCCCGCCGCACTTGGATTGGCGGCTGCCATCGCGCTGTTGGCGGTATTCAGCCTTTCAAAAAAACCTGTCGCCGAAATCACAGGCAGCACTGCCGCCATTTGGTCCGGTCAAGATACTCCGTCGTCACTAACAGGTCCGCTCGATTTGATTTCCGGATACGCTGAAATCACCTATCAGAGTGGCGTCCGCGTGATCCTTGAGGGGCCATGCCGCTTTGAAGTGACATCGGCCACTTCCATGCAGGTTGCCCACGGTCGCGCATCGGTGAAAGTTCCGAAGCCGGTGAATGGATTCCACCTCGACACCCCCGCCGGTCGCATCACGGATCTTGGAACCGAGTTTGGCGTCGCAGTGGGATCCGGGGTCGAGGGGCCGGTGATCCTGACTGAAGTTTTCGATGGAGAAATCGAGATCCCAGCGGAAGATACGCCCCGGAAACGACTTTCCACGGGCGACTCACTCGCCATCGTCCGCGATAGTGGAAACACGCGACTCATCTCGACACTCGAAGACTACCGGATCGATCTTGCCGATACCGCCCGAAGACTGCCCCCTTCCAGCGGCAGCAGTCTGGAGGCGGGAAATCTTGCCTTGGGCAAACCCGTTACGAGCCCGGCCTTCTATGCGAAGAAGCATGGCAATGTTTTCCCTCCACACTCACTCACGGATGGCCGCTTGAACGATTCCGGCTTGCCTGGCGATTGGTCATTCTGGCTGGCACCGAATGGCGAAGCGGGCGAATTCACAGTCGATCTCCTGAATGCGGAAACCATCGGCCGCATCGACCTTCAGAACACGCGCAACCGCACCTATGGCGACCGGGGATTCCGTGAAATCCAAATCCTGACATCCATCGATGGCATCGACTTTCAAGAGGTCCTGCGTGCCGAACTCCAGCGCATCCCGGAACTGCCGCCACCGGGAGTCGAGTTCCCATTTGAATCCTTCACCTTTCCTGCCGTGAATGCCCGCTATGTCAAACTCGTGGGGATCAGTTACTATCGCCACCCAGATCGCCCGTTAGATAATCCCAATCACGGTGGTGGCCTCAACGAAATCCGAATTTTTGCCAAATGAAATCCCTATCTTCTTTCGCCGTTGTCGCAGCGATCCTCATTTCCAGCAGTGATCAGAAGATCCTCGCTGCGGCACCATCTGTTTCTGAAGAAGCTCTTCCCAAAGAGATTTCCTTCAATGCGCACATCCGGCCGATTTTTTCCAATACCTGCTTTGCTTGCCATGGCTTCGATGCGAAGAACCGCAAGGCGGACCTCCGCATGGATACGCCCGAAGGTGCCTATGCGAAGTTGAAGGACTCCGAAGAACGGGCGATCGTTCCTGGCAAGCCTGACGAAAGCGCGATCATGAAGCGCATCGTCTCGACCGATCCGGACGTCATCATGCCGCCGCCGGATTTCCACAAGGTCATCACGCCGCATCAACAAGCCCTGATCCGTGAGTGGATCCAGCAGGGAGCGAAATACGAAGAGCACTGGTCATTCACGCCGATTGTCAGGCCTGCGATTCCGACACTGGCTCAACAGGCGGATCATGTCGTTAACCCCATCGACTCCTTCATTCTGGCGACCCTTGAAGCCGAGAAACTCAAACCCTCGCCCTTGGCCGACAAGGCGACCTTGTTGCGGCGACTCTCCCTCGATTTGACCGGTCTTCCTCCCTCAGTGGCCGAGCTTGATGCCTATCTTGCTGATACAAGTCCCACGGCTTATGCGAAGCAAGTCGAGCGCCTGCTTGCGTCTCCCCATTACGGCGAGCGGATGGCGGTGCCATGGCTGGATGTCGTCCGCTTCTCTGACACGGTCGGATATCATGGAGATCAGAATGCGCGAATCTATCCCTATCGCGACTATGTGATCCAGTCCTTCAATGACAATAAACGCTTCGATCAATTCACCAAAGAACAACTTGCCGGCGACCTCTTGCCGAATGCGACCGATGAACAGCGGATCGCTACCGGCTTCCTGCGCTTGAATCTCATGACCCGTGAAGGCGGAGCTCAACCCAAAGAATATCTCGCAAAATCCATGGGGGATCGGGTGCGGGCCGTGGGTGCGGCATGGCTCGGACTCACCACCGGATGTGCCGAGTGTCATGATCACAAGTTCGACCCCGTTACTGCCAAGGATTTCTATTCGTTGGGAGCGTTCTTCGCCGATGTGCGCCAGTGGGGCGTTTACTCGGACTACGCGTACACTCCCAACAAAGATCTTCCGGGTTCGACCAACGACTGGCCATTCCCGCCGGAGATTTATACCAAAAATGCCGCGACGGAGAAACGTCTGACTGCCCTCCAGAATTCCGCCGTGGAGTTGCTCTCCGGGTTGAAAACGGACGAGCCCACCTTGCAGCTTTGGGCTGAACAGGCAGCTTCATTTCTTGCCGCCAACCCCACCGGATGGAGTTCACTCATCCCCACGGAAATCGCAGCGGATAAGGGAACACTTCACGAGATGGCGACCGATCACTCGGTGGTCTTCAGCGGCCCGCCCAAAAAGGACGAGAAGCTCACGCTTCACTTCCCATTGCCCAACCAAGCCATCCGCGCCATTCGCCTGGAAGTGCTGCCTGATGCGAAAAACAAGGGTCGGGTAGGGCGACAGGCCAATGGCAAATTCGCCGTCACGCCAACCTTCGCCGTCGCCTCACAGCCACTGAAAATCGCATGGAGTCAGGCAGACCGTCGGACACCGCATCGATATAAAAATGGTGAAGACAGCCCGCTGCTGGAAGCTGAGTGGAGGTCCGCACCGGCGATTTGGGAAGAGCCGCAGAATGCAGCGTCACTCCCGCATCATGCCATCTATCATCTTGCACAACCCATGCCAGCCGCCGATGGCCGGGTGTTGCAAGTGACCTTGGCGAGCGCCGATGTCGGGAGAGTTCGTTTCAGCATCACCCCGTTCGGCGATGCCGTTCCCGGTCAAGAAAGCACAGTTCGCAGCGAGCTTGCAGCGGCATTGAAGGCCACGACTCCGAGCGAATCGTCACAGCGCGAAATCGCTGCTGCGTTTATCCTCAGCACCACAGCCGAGGCAGCGCTCCCCAAAGCCTATCTCGCGCTCCGCCAATCGATCATCGCCTGCCGTGGTGGATATGCCCACTCACTTGTCGCCCAAGCGGTGCCTGCCGATAAAATCCCGAGCACCCATATTCTCCCTCGCGGAGCGTGGATGAATCCTGCCGAGGAAGTGAAACCCGCGGTTCCGGAGTTCCTCAATCACGCATCGGTGAAAAATGACGGGGCCCGGCTCAATCGCATCGATCTGGCGAACTGGATCATGGCCAAGGAAAATCCTCTAACAGCCCGCCAGTTCTCGAACCGCTTGTGGAAACAGTTTTTCGGCAAAGGCCTGTCCAACGTATTGGATGATCTCGGCAACCAGGGCGAGTGGCCTTCCCATCCCGAACTCCTCGATTGGCTCGCCTCCGAGTTCCGGGAATCCGGATGGGATGTAAAACACATGGTCCGCCTCATCGTGATGAGTCGCACCTATCAGCAAGTCTCTGCCAGCCGCAAGGATCTGGCTGAGATCGACCCTGCGAATCGATGGCTCTCCGAGCAATCCGCCCGTCGGCTGGACGCGGAGTTTGTGCGGGACAACGCGCTTTCCATTTCCGGCTTGCTCAGCAATGACATCATCGGCGGAACAAGCGTGAAGCCCTATCAGCCCGCCGGTTACTGGGTGAATCTCAATTTCCCGGAGCGGGATTACCAAGCCAGCACCGGTGACGATCAATACCGGCGCGGGCTCTACATGCATTGGCAGCGGACATTCATGCATCCGATGCTGGCTGGCTTCGACGCACCCAGTCGTGAAGAATGCACGGCGGATCGCTTCCAGTCGAACAGCCCTCAGCAAGCATTGACCCTGCTCAATGACCCGTCATTCGTCGAGGCCGCCCGGGGATTTGCCCTGCGGCTCGTCCCTGGAACGGATGAAGAACGCATCCGCGAAGCGCTGAAAATCGCACTTTCCCGGGATCCCAAACCGGGTGAGCTCGAATCGCTTGCCAAGTTTCTCAATACCCAGCGCGAGATCTATAAATCCAAACCCGAGGATGCCATGGCATTCCTGAAAATCGGTCTATCCAATCCCGGCACCGGACAAGATCCCGCAGAGCTTGCCGCATGGACCCAGCTCTGCCGGGTCATTCTCAACCTTCACGAAACCATCACCCGCTACTGAACCATGAAGCCTACATTCATCGACCAATTCGAGCGCTATCAACAAGACTTCAGCCGCAGGACCTTCCTGAAACGAAGCTTCGCCGGCATCGGCGGCATGGCGCTTTCCCAACTGCTTGGAGCCTCCGGGAGAAACGTGGAAATGCCCTTCATTCAAAGCCAAGGTGGCTTGCATTTTCCCGCAAGGGCCAAGCGCATCGTCCACCTCTGCATGGCGGGCGGGCCGTCCCATGTCGAGTCGTTTGACCCCAAGCCGCAGCTCGATCGCATCAATGGGCAGCAGTTTCCCGAATCATTCACGGCGGGCCAGCAGTTGGCACAACTCCAAGGCAGCAAACTCATCGCCCGCGGCTCCTTCACCAAGTTTCAAAAATGGGGGGAATGCGGCACGGAGATCTCGGAACTCTTTCCACACATCGGCTCCATCGCGGATGAGATTTGCGTGATCCGCTCAATGGTGACCGAGCAAATCAATCACGACCCGGCGCATGCATTCATGAACTCCGGCTCGATTCTCAAAGGCCGCCCGAGCATGGGGTCGTGGCTGCTCTACGGACTCGGCGCAGAGACCCAGGATCTCCCCGGCTATGTCGTGATGGTTTCGCGAGGCAAAGACGCCGATCAACCCATCTCCGCCAGACAATGGAGCGCTGGATTCCTTCCCAGCAAGTTCCAGGGAGTGCAGTTCCAGAGCCAGGGCAGCGCGGTCCACTACGTCGGCAGCCCGGACGGTGTCTGCCAATCGACGCAGCGCCAAGTGATCGATGAAATCCAACGCCTCAATGGCACCCTCCGTGACGAGCGGATGGACCCGGAAATCGACACCCGCATCGCCCAATATGAAATGGCATTCCGGATGCAGTCATCCGTGCCGGAACTTTCCGACATGAAGGGCGAGCCACAGCATATCCTCGATATGTATGGCGTGAAGCAACCGGGTGATGGCTCATTCGCCAGCAACTGTCTGCTTGCCCGCCGGATGCTGGAGCGCGGCGTGCGCTTCGTGCAACTCTATCACCGCGGTTGGGACCATCATGGAAACATCGAGAAAACGATGCCTGAATCCGCCAAGCTGACGGATCAGCCATCCGCCGCGCTGGTAAAGG
>JALOTR010000139.1 GCA_025457805.1 Akkermansiaceae bacterium
CATTGATTTGGGCGACGTTGCGCAGGGTGCCGCTTTGGAAATTGAGCGTGCCGATGTTTCTCTTACCCGTGCCGGTAGTGCCGCCGATGCTGCCGCCGTTGAGGTTGAGTGTGCCGCCGGCCAGTGTGAGGGTGGTCGTGGAGGTAGCCGCACTCACTGAGGTATCGAAGATGCCATTGGCTGTGGAGAGGGCGGTGTTTATGTTTACTGTGCCGCCGTTAATGACCACGTTACTGGTCGGAGCGGCGCTGCCAGCGGAGGTGGCGGCCAAGAGCAGGTTGCCGGAGATGTTTACCACCCCGGTGGCGGCGGAATTCGCCGTGGCACCGCCGACGGTGAAACTACTGGTGATGGCGCCAGACGAGGTGCCTTCGGTCAGTCCCATCTGGATGGTGTTGGCGGTGAAAGTGCCCGTATCAAATGTCACCACTGCACCCAAGTTGCCCCCACCGTTGCCGGACTTTTGACCGATCGTGACGGTGCTGGCAGTGACGGTGGCGTTGCGTCCGGCGAGCAATAGGTTGTTGGTGCCGCCGCCGTAAGTTCCTACGCTGGAATTGCCAACGGTGATGAACGAACTGCCGATGCCGCCGGTGCCACTAATAACCACGGAGCCAGAGCTGCCAGGAAACAGGATCTGTCCGCCTGCTTTCCCGACTCCGAGGTTGATGAATGAGGCTTGGATCGCATTGGTGCCTGCGCCGAGGTTAAGGGTGCTCCTGCCGGCAGTGTTGCTGCCGGTGACACCTACCGAAAGGGTGCCGACGTTGATGACGTTGGTACTTTTGGCGAGAGTGAGGGTGCCAAGGCTCCGGAGATTCGAACCGATCGAAAGAATCCCGGTCGGCGATTGGACATTGAACGCAGCAAGGCCCGACAGGTTCACCGTCGTGGTGCTGTATTGCTCGCTCATTTTGAAATCGCCATTGACGGTGAGTGTGCCCGTCCCGGCGGTGCCCGTATTCAAATTGGTGATGGCGCGGACGGTTTCTGTGCCAATGACTCCGGCCTCGAAGTCGGAAACGGTCAAAGTGCGGCCGCTGGCGATGGAGAGCTGTCCGCTGGTGGTAGTATTGGACCTGAGTGCAAGAGAGTCGAGCGTGGCGTTGTTGCTGAGAGTGAGGTTGCCCACGGCGCCAAGCACTCCGGTGGAGCCAGAACCTAACGAAAGTGATGCGGTATTCGCTCCGAGCGTTCCGCCTGCATTGACTAGCAAGGTGCCTTCCCTGATGGCGGCGGTTCCAGTGTAGGTGTTGTTTCCGGAAATGGTCAGGCTTCCGGCACCGGATTTTTCGAGGGACGCCGATCCCGAAATCGGCCCGGTTATCGCGAGACTGCGGCCTGAGGTGATGTTCCAGATCTGATTTTGCGCAAGATAAACGGGGTGATTGAGCGTGAGGTCCACCGTGGACGCGGACATGTTGATACCTGCGCTGCCGAGGCTGAGACTTTGGCTGCTATTGAAGCTGAGTGCGCCGCCGGGATTGTTGATGATGAGCCCAGACCAATGCAGATTGGTGCCAAAGCTCATGCTGCCCGCCTGCGAGGTGGCATTCCAAGTCGCCGTGTCGAGCAAACCCGGCACCGAGGCAGGTGTCCACGTGGCGGCTGAGTCGAGTTGGGTTCCGTCGGGGGCCTTAACAAAAGCGGCCGGTGGGTTCTCAATGGTTAGAATCAGTTGGGGCCGATCCGCTGCGGTTGCGCTTTCGCGCGAAGCATAAGAAACGTTGCCCGCAGCGCCAAAATTGTCGGTGGACAGGATGCGGAGCGAAAGCAACTGGCCGGGCTTCGACACTGCATCTTTCAGCTCCGAAGTGACGGTGAACTCTGCGGCTTGACCGGTGACGGGTAGCCACTGGGCGAAGAGTTTGCCCGCAGCGGGTTTGTTGGCGAAGGTGATCGTCGTCTCGCCCC
This sequence comes from Akkermansiaceae bacterium, assembly GCA_025457805.1. GTDB lineage: Bacteria > Verrucomicrobiota > Verrucomicrobiia > Verrucomicrobiales > Akkermansiaceae > Luteolibacter. The sequence continues at coordinate 1,915 of JALOTR010000139.1, forward strand.
AGGTATTGTTGCCAACCAGATTCGCACAGCTTTCGTTGCCAATCTGACCCGTGGTGGTGCCACCAAGTCTCACTTTGGCGTGCAAGATTTTCCCGGTAACCCCACTCAGATCCCACCGAAGAAAGGTCTCGCGAGTCTGGTCTGCGCTCGTGTCCTGTTTGGTCTGGAGAGAGGTGGCGGTTCCGAAGTTGGTCGTCGCATTGACACCGCCTTGCACATAGGCATCGGCCACGGGCGTGAGCGCAAGCATGGTGACAGAAGCTTGGGCTTTTTGCACTTGGAAGTGCAGCACGGCGAAGTCCACCGCGACGTGGCTGCCGAAGGCGAAATTGAGCCGTCCATCGTTGAGGAGGTTGGGCGAAATTTCCGTCGTGCGCACGGTCGGCGCAGTGGTGGAGATCGGGTTCCAGCCGAGAATGGAAAAGGTCTGCGGGCTGGAAGTGCCGTCCAGCCAGAGGCGATCTATCGTGGCACTGTTGATGGCGCGCAGGCTCACGGTAAGCGAGGCCGCGAGGACGGTGTCGCCCGGACTGATGGGGACGTTGATGGTGCCGGCGGTGTAGCGATTGCCCACGATAAAATCGAATTTTGCGTCGGCTGGGGAGGCATCGATCGCCTCCACTTGGGCGAGCCAGGTGGGATCGCAGTTCACCACTTCCCCGGTGTTGCCCGTGCTGGAGTGTTGATCGACATCGCCGAGCCAGACTTCGCGAAACTCGGAGTCCGGCCATTTCATGCGTTGCTGGAGCTGGCCGTAGTAGAGACTGCGCGGATGCACGGGCTTGCCTGTCCCGCTGGGGCCACTGCTCTCGTAAGTGCCTGGGGGGTCGGCGCCGACGGCAACTCCGTTGCCAGAATTTGGATGAACGGTGCCAAGGGAGCCAATCAGCCAATTGCGGGCGGTGGGAGGGTTGCGGACGCGAAACCCACCACTCGCCTGAGAATTCCAGACCGCCATGTAAGCACCAGCCCAACCGTGGCCAGAGCCGTAGTTGCCGCGATTTCTTACGTTGATCTCGTTGCCAGTCACCGTGACGAGATCGAACAATGCACCGGGCGTCCAACGCTGGTGTGGCCCGGTATCCGATAACGCTGGGTTAGCCGTGCAATGCACAAACGCGTTTGGCCCGGCCACCCTCGAACCAAAGACATAGTCATGCCGCCCCTGACGAGCGAAGTTGTTCACCATCAAAATCTGCTGCCCGTCATTGTTGTTAAATGAGTAGCGGCGGCCACCGGAGATTTGGGAAATGGGATCAAGGCATTGCGAATCTGCCACTGTCACCCATTTGGCACCGGATGACAAGGTGACCGCTGAATAACCGAAATACTGCGCGGTAATGTTCCGCACCCAGGCATGCTGAGTATTGCCAATCACAATAAAATTCCAGGCGTGCGCCTCATCCGTGGGGCTAACGTAGTTCGAGACGCCATAGATATCCTCGATGCCCACCTGTTCGATACGCCCTGACCAAGTGTAACGTGAAATTCGGCCACCGCCGTAAATCAACTCGAAGGTCTGCGGCAGCGGTGTGTCCACCGTAATCCAGTTTGCGTCGATCCGCGTAATGACACGGTCAAAACTGAGATCTGTCGCAGAAGGCGACCATGGAAAAGCACCTGGGTCGGCACTACCCCCGAGTAGGTCCATATCGATGTCCGCAATCCAGTTAGCCGTCGCGGGGCGCTCCACGATGACAGTGTGACCTACGGCGAGACCGCTGGTGCTATCAACTTCAAAGGTCCGCGAGCCAGCGGGGACGAGCTTTTGAGTGAAATTGCGCGTGGTGCCGGATACCGTACTGGGGCCACCGGAGCCAGCAACTGAGATGAGCGTCATTTGGCTTGTCGCCGTGGCACGGAGTCGAGTGCCGGTGGCGGGATCATCCCCCGCGCCCTTCAGCACCACGCCGCTCGCGTTGATGTGAAGGGGGGTGGAGAGCTGATACTCGCCGGCATTGAGGAAAACCACGCCGCGCCAGCCATTGGCGTCTGGAATCTTCGCCTCTACGGAATCGATTGCTGCCTGGATGATTGCCGAATCATCACCCTCAACCGGGGTGACAGAAACCCAGCGATCCGACGTCGACGGAATGATGGCTGCGATATTGGGCAAGGGTTCGGTGCCACTGCGATAGCCGCAGTTCGAGAAATCGTTGATTCGCTGGCCGCGCTCATCGAGCTGATAAAGCAGGTTTCCCGTCGCCGAGGGATAGACCCATGAGCTGTTAGGAGCCTGGGCAGCGAGGGGTGCTGATCCCATCGCGAATAGAGCCAGAACGGCCTTCATCAGATGACTGTTAGGAGATTGCATTTGATGTAATGGCCGTTGAAAGAGTCGGTGGCCTGACCGATGGGTTTATCAATTGGGGTTTTTCATCAAAACTGAAGAACTCGCGTTCGAAGGATTTCTGGTTGTTACATCACATATTGACGATTCGCTGCGGAACACCAAAAACTCATGGAAAAGACATGCTTCAAGGGGTGACGTTGGCTGTCACGAGGGTCGGGGCGATGGTTGGATCGTCCTTAAAAACGAAGCCCCGCTTGATCCCGTATTTCGCCATCTCACCCAGCCCGACCATGCCAGCAGACCCGTCGAGGAAGAAGATCGGACCTTTGCTGCCGTAGCGCATGGCAAATTTGTAAGTATTGTCATTGCCGAAACCCGTGCGGGGATCTCCCGCTGCGCTGGAGGAGTCTGCGAAGAGCGGATATCTTTCCGGGGAAACGCACGTTGCAAGCCGCAAGGTCTCCACGTTGCGTGGTGTGCCTTGTCTTTCCACGGAAATCCGTTTCCAAGTGATTCCCATGTCGGGGTTCGAATCAATGTTCACAGCCCAAACCGGCCATGTGCCACTGGCCTTCTTTTCATAGGCGGGCGTGTAAACCAGCTTTCCGACCATGTTTGTTCCGATGCTTTCCTCTACCATTCCATAGAGGCGGAGGTCCTGAATGCCCGAAGAGGTGCCCGAGACGTGGATCTGGAGAACATTGTTGGTATCCGCTGCCCTACTGAAAACGATGGCTCCACATTGTTTGATCCGGTTCAGGGAATCGACAGCTTGAGCCTTTCTCTTGAAATTGCTGACGAGGGGGAAGATCAGTGCGGCGAGAACCACAATGATGGTGATGACAACCAGAAGTTCGACGATCGTGAAACCTCTGCTGCGGGATGCGTGCGAAGGAATCATGGATTTGCCGTTCGGATGATTGGGTTTCATGGGATTTGTTGATTCTGGATTTGTGATTTTGGCAGCGACGAAACTGATTTTGGGTTGATTACCGTTGAAAGAGCAGATGACCGGATACCCAGGATGTGATTTCGAATGCCACGATGTTAGTTCAAAATCCGTTGTAGTGTAGTCGGATGATGTGATGACACGGGATCATGGTCTTCGGTCATCAACCTCCATCAATCACCCGTCCTATCGACGGGGAATGAGGTTTTTCCATTGAATGCGCGGCACCCATGGCTGAAGCAATTCTATGTTTCCTCCGAGGCGCTGATGACGTGTTCATGGAGAGATGACCTTCGCACGGAGGAAGCCCTTGCCGGTGAGACCGTTGGAACCTTGGAGGCTGAAGCTCCGGTATTCATAACCAGCGCCAGCGGCGGGCAGGCTGACAGGGACGACTGGCGTGGGCAGCACCACGTTGACCGTGGTGAGGAAACTTGCCAGATCCAGACTGCCTTCGATGCTATAGGTGATGCCGTCAGCTGCTTGTGTCGCGGAAGGCGCAGGCGAACCGGCAAAAACGGGTGTTCCCGTGCGCACGGCGGCGGTGAGAATCAACTCCTTGACGGCATCCACATCGGAGACGCTGTCTTCCGTCAGCATGAAGACCTTGCCATTGTCCGAACCGCTGAGTGGATTGCCATTGAAGGCGAACTCGGCGAGGTTGCTGCTGCCATCCTTGTCAGGGTCGGCACTCTTTGCGGGATCCGTTGAGGAGCCCGGCGCTCCGGTCAGACCTTTGCTGGTCGCCCAAGCATCATAAGGGGATCCGCCGCTGCCGGGGACAAGGTAGCCGTTGGCATCCAAGATGTAGGTGCCGAGTCCGCTGCCATTGACGCTGATTTTCGCGAGTTGGCTATCCGGGCCGGAAGTGAGGTCATCAGCGCTGTCGCCGAAACGCAGCGAGGTGGCTCCCAGAGTGCCGGTGATGTTGAGCGTGCCGCCGGTCCAATCCACCGCTTTGCTATCCGCGAAGGCGAGAGCTGCGCCGCTGCCGAGATTGATGACGGCAGCGCCGGTGACATCCAGGGTTCCCGCGATGTCCGTGCGGGTGTCGGCATCGAGAGTGGCGGGGCCGATGGAGACGTTAGAGGTGTCCGGAATGACATCGTTCGCTCCAAGCTTCAGCGTGCCACCACTCACGGTGGTGGTGCCGCTGTAAGTATTCGCACCCTTGAGAGTGAGGGTACCACTATTGGATTTTGTCAACGTGCGAGTCTGGCCGCTACCGTTGAATATCGCACCGTTTACGGTCGTGCTTCCCGCACCGGCGAAAGTCACACCAGCAGCTGTGGACGAACTGATGTCTAAATCGCCAGCAAAGATCACATGAAGGTTGGAAGAAGAGTTGGTCAGGGTGCGAGCGCCATCGGCGCCGTTGCTGACGGTGCTGTTGTTCGTGAAAGTGAGGGTGGTGTTCTCACCACTGCTGGCGGAGAATCTCACATGGCCCCGGTTGAAGGTGCCGAGGGTATAGTCCCCCGCTGCAGCGAGATCAAGGGTGCCAATGTTTGCGGTAGAAGAGGTGCCCGCAATGAGCGCGGTGGTCGCCAACGCGTTTACGTGGGAGAGTTTTAAGACGGGGTTACCGCTGCCGCTGAGGGAGTAGGTGCCCGCCGCGCTGTTACCGCTGGTGATGTCAAGGGTGCCCCCGGCGATGGTGGTGGTGCCGGCATAGGATTTCGTTCCAGACAATGTGACGGTGCCAGCACCGACTTTGGTGAGGGCCCGGGTGCCGCCGGTTTGTAAAACCTCGGCATTGATGGTGGTATTTCCCGGACCACCAATGCTGCTGTCTGCGGCCAGGGTGACCGAAGAAATGGTCAAGGAGCCAGGCACTGCGTCACCACTGGCGAACGTATAGGTCGGCGTCCCCGTGTAGCCAGTGCCCGCATTGGT
>JALOTR010000140.1 GCA_025457805.1 Akkermansiaceae bacterium
TCTCAGGGTAGGCCTCATTGCATTCGGCCAACCCTGGGCTGGGATGCGGAATCCCGTTGGGATTCGGGAATCAAGACGAATGTGGTGGCGGTTTTCGTGCGGAACCGCGTTGCGGTTCGATGATGGGGGGGCGTGGTTCCCAGGGTAGGCCTCATTGCATTCGGCCAACCCTGGGCTGGGATGCGGAATTCCGTTGGGATTCGGGAATCAAGACGAATGGGGTGGCGGTTTTCGTGCGGAACCGCGTTGCGGTTCGATGATGGGCGGCGTGGTTCCCAGGGTAGGCCTCATTGCATTCGGCCAACCCTGGGCTGGGATGCGGAATCCCGTTGGGATTCGGGAATGGGTGATTGCCGAATGTTGATTGCGGATTGCGGATTGCCGATTGAAGATTGCCGATTGCGGATTGCCGATTGAAGATTGAAGATTGAAGATTGAAGAAGCAGCGGCGGCACTCTTCGTCATCCGATAACCGATAACCGATAACCCCGAGCCGACATCTGCAACTCGGAAGAGGCTGGGAAGCTCGGCCACTCGGATCAGGCGATGCTCTCTCCGCCGTCATCCACACCTGCGGTTTCGTCGAAGTCCATTTCGCGGACGCGTTTGCGATCGCGTTGGAGTTCCACTTGTTTGCGGAGCAGTTCGCGCATTTCGGTGCCGCCGTGGATGGCGGGGATTTCGAGGCTGGGCATGGAGCGATCGGAGGTTTCCAACTGGATGGAGGCGAGGCCGGTGAGGCGCATCCACCAAGTGCGGATCATCAGGGAGTCCTTGATGCGGTAGAGTTCGATTTCATCTACATGCTGGTTGATGACGCCGCTGGTGATGCGGAGGCGTTCGGTGGTGAGTTCGAAGACCTGGGTGCGCACGACCAGATATTTCCACACCATATAAATCGCCGGCAGGATCAAAGCGGCGAAGGCGGGAGGGAAAAAGACGCCGCCCACGAGGATGCCTGCAGCGAGCAGCAGGGCAATGGTGAAGGGACCGATGTTGAGCCACTGCGAGGGGCTGCCTTTCCATAGGGTGGTTTCATTACTCATGGCGGCATCCTGCATCCGTCCGGGCGCTTGGGGCAAGTGGAGATTCCGCGAGGGATTCCGAGTGCGATGCAGCTAGGAATTTTTCAACCGCAGATGGACGGGATTGACGCAGATTCAAGAGGGTAAGAATTCAGGTCTTGAGAAAATCAGGCCGAAATTTCCTGAAGTCCCTGAAATCTGTGTCCATCCTGTCCATCTGCGGTTCATTCCATCTCTCTTCGGTAGCGTGGTGCAGTAGCTGGAATCAAGTCTATCAGGGCAGTTTGCGGATCTGGAGGTCCTTGTAGTGGATCACGCTCTTGGGATCGTGACCTTGCAGGGCGATGGTGCCTTCGCCGAGTTTGCGGCCGGGCATGTTTTTGAGGTCTTTTTCTGGATTCCAGTTTTCCGGCTGGGTCCAATCGGTGGTGACCTTGCCGTTGATGGTGATGACGATGCGCTTGCCATCGACTTTGATTTGGTAATCGAACCACTCGCCATCCTTGTTGGGTGCGTTGTCCATCACATCCGCGATGGCATAGAGGCCGCCGGTTTTCTTGGCATCCGTGTGGGTGGCATTGACCTGGCATTCGTAGCCTGCGGAGGGCCAGCCCTTGTCCTGGAATGCGGTGTGGAAATAGATGCCGCTGTTGGATCCCGGGGTAGTCATCACCTTGGCCTTGAACTCGAAGTTGCGGAAGGAGGCCTTGCCATCGTCGCCGACGTAAAACAAGTGGGCGCGGCCGCCGTTGACGATCAGTTCGCCATCTTTGACGGAGAAGACATTGGCTTTTTCCGTGGGTTGATCCTCGGTGCTGATGTTGGATTTCCAGCCACTGAGGTCCTTGCCATTGAACATGGAGATCCAGCCATCCGCCGCGCAGGAGGAGGCGGCGGTCAGGATCGAGAGGAATGCGGATGCGACGAGGGTTTTCATGAGGTTTCGAAGGTGGTTCCAGTGGCGGGCCGTGTCAAGCGGGGGGCAGCTTGCTTACAACAATCCCACGGCTTGCAGGGCGGATTGGAGGTCCTCCTGGCGGAAGGGTTTGGTGAGGTAGTGGTTCATTCCGGCTTCGCGGCAGGCTTGTTGATCGGCGGGAAGGACGCTTGCGGTGAGTGCGATGATGGGAACCTTCCTGCCAGCCTCGCCAGCCTCTCCGGCGCGGATCCGGGCGGTGGCTTCGAGGCCATCCATGACGGGCATCCGCATGTCCATGAAAACGGCGGCGCAGTCCGGAGCTTCCCGCAGGCTGCGGATCAATTCTTGGCCATTTTCCGCCATGAGGACCTTGAAGCCGGAGCGTTCGAGAAGGACGCGCAGGAGGCGGGCATTCACCGGATTGTCCTCGCCCACGAGGATCGAGCGGCCTGTGGCTGCATCGGTGGAAACCGGGCTCGCCGGTAGAGCGGGCGTGGTTTCCGATGGGTCTGAAGTGGCGGTTTCCAGCGGCACGTGAAAGCGGAACACCGAGCCATTTCCCGGTTCCGATACCGCCTCGATGCTGCCGCCCATGAGTTTCATGAGTCGATCGCAAATCGCCAGGCCCAGTCCCGTGCCGCCAAAGCGGCGCGTGGTGGAGGCATCCGCCTGATGGAAGGGCGTGAACAATTCCGCCGCCTGAGCCGCGCTGAAGCCGATGCCGGTGTCTTTAACTTCAAACCATAACTTCCCGTCGCGGGCTGTTAGATATGCTTTGACGGATCCCTGTGCGGTGAACTTGAGCGCGTTCGCCACGATGTTGATGAGCACCTGGCGGAGGCGGGTGACATCGCCGATGACTTTTTCCGGGACCTCATCCGCGACATGCCATGAATAGGCGAGCCCCTTTGAATGCGCCATGTTGCGGTGGAGTTCCATGGTTTCCTCCAACAATTGGCCGGGGTTGAAGGCCAGTCGCTCGATCTGCATGCCGCCGCTTTCGATGCGGGAGAAATCGAGGATGTCATTGATGAGATGCAACAGGATGTCCCCGCTGCTGCGGATGATCTTGAGGTGATCCGCTTGGGCAGGGGAGAGAGTTGTATCCGCGAGCAGATCGGTGAAGCCAAGGATGCCATTGAGCGGCGTGCGGATCTCGTGGCTCATGGTGGCGAGGAAGAGCGACTTGGCCTCATTGGCGCGCTCCGCATCCTCCTTGGCCTTGAGCAGGTCTTTTTCCGCCTGACGTCTTGCGAGGAACTGGCCCATCTGGTTGCCGATGCCGACCATGACCTGGAAGATGGTTTCGTCTGGTTCATCCACATCCTCCGCGACCAATTCGATCACACCGAGCACCTGGTGATTGGAGAGGATGGGAAAAGCAAATGCTCCACGCAGGCCGAGTTGGTGGGCGGCGGAGGAACGCGGGCATTCCGGATAGGCCCCAAGATCCGCTACCCAGAAGGGTTGTCCGCTTTGCCAGACGATGCCGGGGACAAAGTGGCCTTTGGTGACGGGAAGGGACTCTGAAACATCGAGAAAAGCTCCCACATCGATTTGCGGATCGTGCCAAGTCTGGACACAGTTCAGGCAATCCGAGTCCGCTTCCCGGAGCCACAGCAGTCCCAGCGAGAATCCCAAGCGTTCCGCAACACATTGCAGCAAGCGTGCCCCGGCTTGGCCGACCGAGCCTGCGGAGGCAAGCACTTGGGAAGCCGCGTGTTGCACGCCGCGCCGCCGGTCCTCGGAGCGCCTGCGGGTGACATCCCGTTCCACCGCCATGAAATGGCTGAGTTCGCCGTTTTCATCGCGCATCGGTTGGATTTCCAGAAACAACCAATAAGTGCTGCCATCCTTGCGGTAGTTGAGGATTTCCGTGCTTACGCCTTCCCCTGCGGCGAGCCGCGAGCGGATGAAGGCCACTGTGGCGGGGTCGGTGCGCGGGCCTTGCAGGAAACTGCCGGGCTTACGACCGCGCACTTCGTCGAGGGCAAAGCCGGTGGTTCTCACAAATCCTTCGTTCACCCACTCGATGTGGCCGTGTTTGTCGGTGACGATCACGGCGTTGTCGGTGCGCGCGGCGACGAGTGCGAGTTTCCGGTATTCGCGTTCCTGTTCCAGCAGCCGTTCATTGGCTTCGCGGAGTTTGGCGCGCTCGGCCTTGAGGGAATCTGCCAGCGACTTCAGCTCGTCCACCGCCACGCGCTGGGTTTGCACCAACTGGAGCAAATCGAAGACCGGATCATGCACTGCGAAATCACTGAAGGTGAGCCCGTTTTCCGTGACTTGTTCCGGCGTGGTGAACCATGGCGAGGCAAGAAATATCCCCGCGCCGCCATTTCCTGTGAGATCCAATTGCCCGCGGAAAAGCCGCTGGCTGCCGAGGTGGCGGAAGAGGAAAAGCGAATTGCGGTTCGCATGAAGCAAGGCCGGGTCCATGCGGGCGGTCGGCCGCTCCAGCGCGAAGAGTTGGTCGAACGTGGCGCCCTCTCGGACGTCCTTGCAGATCTTGACGAGACTGGGGCCGAAGCCGGTGATGGTGAATGCATCATCCCATGCCAAGTGAAACGGGAACGCCGCCACAAAGCTGGCGTGATCAAGCCCGGCAAGCCCGGCATTCCCCGTGACCGGTTGATTCATGCGGGTGCGGCTTGGGACCAGCGGACTTGGAACACATCGTGATCGGCTCCCTCGGACTTGAGTTCCGCGACGGCGATTTCCACCGGCGTGCCAAACATTTTCCCAAGCCCCTGCAAGAGCCCTACCACAAAATCTGTCAGGCCGGGACGGTGTGAGTGATAGTGCAGCATCATCTCACCATCCTTCACATCCGTGCAGGAGAAACGCGGCGGTTGGAGGTCCGGGAAAATCATCGCCACGCGGGAATGGAAGGAGGGCAGGTTGAGCAGAAACTCCGGCAAAGTGCGGCCATTTGCCTCCAGCATGCTGCCATAGCCCTGACGCGCCGTGTGAAGCACCCAATGCTCGCCAAAGGCGATGAGGATATCCCGCGCCGACATGCCGAGCACCTCGCTGGCCGCGCCGACAAGATCGTAGGTGACTTTGTCCGGATAGCCTTCGTTGGAAAGGAACACATCCACATCCACGCCAGCCTTTTCCTTGATGGCCGACCATTTTTCCGGGCCGAAGTTTTTCACCACCAAGTCCTCGATCGCCTTGTTGACCATCCCGTACATGGGTCGATCTAGCAAGATCCCCCCCCGGTGGGTCAAGTGCCATCCCGGGGTGGCTTCCTACGTCATCCCGTAGCCGCAGGGGGGGGGAGGGCAGCGGGCGGAACTTTGTTTTGCCAGACCGACTCCGCAAAACTACGCTCGTCCCCATTCATGAAATCCCCGGCCGTCCACAAACAGATCTTCTATGCGGAAATGGCCAAGCTGCTGGAAGCGGGATTCGGCATCCGCGAGGCGGCGGGCGTGCTCGAAGGCACAGGGCTGCCGAAATCTCAGGAAATCCTCCTCAAGGAACTCCACCGCGGTTTGGAATCCGGCAAATCCATCACCGAGTCGCTCAGCGGAAATCCGGACGCCGTTTCCGAATTCGAGCGCGGGATCATCAGCGCCGGCGAACGCAGCGGCAGGCTGCCCCAAGCCATGCGGCATCTTGCGGAATACTTCGGCATGCTGGCCGCCGCGCGGCGGGATCTCATCCGCGGGCTCATCCATCCCATCGTGATTCTCCACCTCGGCATTTTCATTGGCACGGTGCCGGCAGGCATGCTCCGGCCGGACAAGACTTCCGCCTCGCTGATGGTGGATTTTTTCTCCACCCTGTTGATCGCTTATGTCGTGGGCGTGGTGATTTACTTCGCCTGCCGCGCCATTCACAGCCGGGCCAAGGTGGATCCGAAGGTGGATGCCATGCTACGCCGCATTCCCTTGTTGGGGAAAACCCGCACCCATCTGGCCATGACCGCCTTCTGCAAGGTCTATCACACCTGTCTGCTAGCGGGCATCCCGATGCGTGAAACCGTCGCCTCCGCTGTCAACGCCTCGCAAAGCGGCCTCATCCTGGATGCCGGCAAGCGCCTCCAGCAAACTCTCGCGCAAGGCAATCCACTCGGCCCCGCGATGAGTGGGGAGCGGGCATTTCCCAAGGTGTTTTCCCGCACCTATGCCACGGGCGAGGCCGCCGGCACGCTTGATCGCGACCTCGCGAACTGGTCCCAGCACTATCACAACGAATCGCTCGCCAACGCCCGGACTCTCGCCGCTGCCATCCCGCGGATGCTTTATCTCATCATCCTCTGCTACGCCGGTTGGCAGATTGTGGGATTTTACAACAGCTACTACTCGTCCCTGCTGAAAGAGTTGGAGTGATGCCTCTGGCCGCCCCGCCCACAGGAAAATTCTCCGTCATTGCATTGGGGGGAAATTTCTGTCATCCAGACAGCCATCCCTCATGACCGGGTGAAAATCCGGCCGCGTCCCAACCCAGAGGCGGACATGAAACCCACACCCATACCACCCGGCGGGGAAACCCAGGCATCTGCCATCGAACCGATTTCAAAAGGCCGCGCCAAAGCAACCACGCGCCGCGCCGTCGCCTTGCAGAAGGCCAATCAGGAACTCCACCGCCAAATCGCCGCACGGCATCAGCTTGAGCAGGAAATCCTCGAAATCACCGAGATCGAACGCCAACGCATCGGCCGCGATCTGCATGATGACCTCGGCCAGCGGCTGGTTGGCATTTCCTATCTCAGCCAGGTCCTCTCCAGCAGCCTCGCCTCCCGCCGTTCGCCCGATGCGGAGCTCGCTGCCAAGATCACACGCTTGTTGAACGAGTCGCTCTCGCTCACCCGCTCGCTCGCCCGCGGTCTCGATCCCGTGGCTTTGCAATCGGGCGGCCTCACTTCCGCCTTTGCAGAACTCGCCGAGCGCACATCGGAAATTTTCCTCGTCGATTGCCAATACCTCGGCCCGCAGGTGGAAACCATCTTCAGCGACAAAGCCGCCATCCATCTTTACCGCATCGCCCAGGAAGCTGTGACGAATGCCGTGAGTCATGGCAAGGCCAGCGTGGTCCGCATCGAATGGATCGCCACTCCCACGTCCGCCACCTTGCGCATCACCGACAATGG
>JALOTR010000141.1 GCA_025457805.1 Akkermansiaceae bacterium
TCATCCATGAGCCCGCGGCAGATGAAGACCCATTGCCAGATCGATTCCGAAGCGTCCGGTTATCTGGAACACGCGATGGAGGAAATGACTTTTTCCGCCCGCGCTCATGATCGCATCTTGAAAGTGGCCCGCACCTTGGCGGACCTGGCAGGGTCCGTGAACATTCGGCCGAATGATGTGCTGGAGGCCATTCAATATCGATCGCTGGACAGGAAGTTGTTTTCGTGATCGGAAACCCAGGACGGGGTTCTGTCCCCATTTCTCTCATTTGGACTTCAATCCGCCTAATTTATCGGACGTTCACGCCGCCGCGAGAAAAGACCAGTCCCCCGCCTTGGCATCCTATGAAATGAGGATGACTACGTTTAATGGCTGAGTCTATTGTGCATTTGGTATCCGCGCAAGCCCGGTGGGCAGCAGCCGGTACGCAGCCATAAACCCATCCCTGAACCACCTTGCTGGCCAGTCGGCAGTCAGGATCGGGAGCCGCCCCACACAGTCCCAGCGCCGACCTTGTGGTGGCCGGACGATTCCCGGAAAATGTGGATTCACCCTCGTTGAGATCCCCGTCGCCATCACCGTTATCGTGGTTCTGGCCTCAGTTGTATTCATGACATCGCATGGGGTTTTCTTCTGATTCATTGAAAACGACGTTAAAAGCCAGCGCTGGATCAATGATATCATTTCCAAGATCACTTCTGCGGCTTTAGTTCAATCGACCCCGAACTGAGCATGCGCACCGGCCCCAGCAGACCGGACTCCATGAGAGGAGCGTCGGGCTCATCATGATAGAACGGATACAAGGTCCAGGTGAGGCGTTCCGCCTCCGGCAGCTTGAGATCCCCTAGCAAACGGTTCTTCCAGACGTTGGTGACCTTGATCTCCACCTTGTTTGCTCCGGGTTTCGCGACCTCTGTGATATCCACCCGGTAAGGCGGCTTCCAAAGCACACCCAAGGGCTGATCGTTGACAAACACCTCGGCCAAATAGCAGACCTTGCCCAGATCCAGATAAACGCGCCGATGTTCTTCAAGATGCTGCCGGCTCACGTTGATCCCTTGCTCATAGCTGGCTGTTCCGGAAAAATATTTGATCCCTTTTTCCGGTCGGCTGGTCCATGACTCAAGGCGATTGAAGGAAACCTGCCCCGCGGGCGCACCCCGCTTCTCCTGAAAAGTCACCGTCCATCTTTCAGGCACCACCTCTGGTGCCACAATGTCGTTGACCACCACTTCCGCTCTCCCGCCATTTTTGAATTCAGCCGCGTAGCTTCCATTCTCCCATGCCGTGAACCGGAGGCCATCGCCATCCAGACAAACCGGCCGTCCGTCTTTGGTGAGTTTCGTTATGGCATCTTTCACGTCCGCCTCACGGTGGAACACAATAAACCGGGAACCATAGGGATCCATTCTCAAGGGAACCGAGGTGACGTTTCCATCATCGGTATAAACCGCAAGAGTCGATTTTTCTCCCGTTGCCGGATCCCAGGTTTCCGGGATCATGCCGGTCACGCGAAACGTCAGTGTCACGTCTTCCGTTTGATCTTTCTGATGGGATACAAAATACATTTCGGCATCCGGAAGCTTGCGGTGGATGTACCAGACATCGGCCGCACCGGATGCGAAGTCGGCGGAGAGCTTGTCTTCGGCCAGAATCATTTCAAACGACTTTCCAGTGATGACCCGCCCCTTCCCGACGCGGCGTTCAGCGGGCCCGGCCGCCGCCGGCCACAGCTCCCCGGCGAGCTGTTGGATGCGGGCATCCGCGGACTCGTGGTCCGCCAGCGAAGGCGACCGCGAAGGTTTCGGACCAATGACGGTCGCGCCAGCCACTACCAGTTCATGGACTTTTGCCAGTGCGGGTGGCGTGTAGCGTGCATGCTCCGGCAAGACAAGGTAGGAGTAACGCATGCCACTCGGCAGCGCGACCATGCCATCCTCCACCGTCATCGCATCAAAGGTTGTCCGGTCGCAGACATCGTAGTCATAACCTTTCGGCAGAACGGGCTTCATTTTCTCTCGCGGGTCGAGGGCGTTCGGCGCGAAATACCACGCGCTTCCGGGAACATCCTCGCCGTAATAATAACATACATCGGCAAAGAAACGGCCTTGCCGCAACATATACTGGCAGCGGCGGAGATAGGTGATCCATTCACGGCCCGGCTCCCACCAAGTAGTCGTGCGTTCAAGGTTGAGCCCGAACTGCCCAAGACCCATTCCGGGAATGCGGTCATCGGGCTGGTGCACATAGCGGTGAAACACGATCTCGTTCATTCCCTTGCAGAACTGACGATCCCCGACCGGCTTCAGGATGAACGGGTATTGGGTGAATCCATCATGATGCCCGAATGAAGTGAACGCCTCACAGGAAATCACATTTTTCCCATAGACGTGCCCGGCAACGGCCGCCTCCTTGGTGTTGTCCTGGCCGCCCGGCCAATCCGGGAATTTTGAATTGGGTGTGCCGCCGAGCCAGAATTCACCCTGCGGGATGTCCATCATGCCCAGCAACTGGATCTGGTCGGACTGAATGGGAATGCCGATACCGGGAGCCTCGGCTGAAACTTTTACGCCTCTCTCGTGGGCATAGTCGCGGAATGCCCCGTAAAAATTGTGCGCGATCAGGTCGCCGATGGTGCGCCGGTAATCCCACAGGAAGCGCTCGGTTTCATCCACGCTCCCGACAAAACGGCCGGTCAGGGCGATCAACCGTTTGCGAAGGTCATACCCGCGACGCACCTTGAATTCTTCAGGAAATTTCTCGGTCCATGTCTGGCAGCCCGACTCCCAGCTATCGATGTTCATCTCCACCATCACTTTCCCGACCAATGGCCCCAAACGCTCGAAGGTGGGTTTTACGATGCCTTCTTCCATGTGGAACCTGAGTGCCGCGACGCTCATCTTGTCCGACTCCAATCCGCCGGCGCGCTCCGATGCGGGGTGGATTTCGTCCCCGTTGCTGGTGTGGCCGAAGCGGAGGATGGTCCACTGCCCGGCGGGAAGATTGCAGTTCAATGTGCCGTCTGGCTGCAAAGAATCGGTGAGATCGAGGATTTGATCCATCCGCACGAGTTGATCTTGCGGGACGATCTGGGTCGTTGGATTGGAAACCGGCGGTTGCGTGCGCTGGCGGCCCGCTTTGGTATGGAGTTGATTGAGGCGGGCGGATTGGAAATTCAGCTCATAGAGTTTCATGCCGATTCCGGGAGATGGAGATGTGAATTCCAGCTTTACAAAACGTGTCGATCGATCCGCAAACCCCTCGATGATTTCCTCGCGGCCTGGCATGAAATGGTTGCGCCAACGGTGATTGGTAAACAGCACATCCCATGTTGTTCCATCATTGCCGGCATGGAGTTTGGTGATCTGACTTCTGCTGTTTTCCTGCATTTGCATGCTGAGTGAGCGGATCGTGACGGGCTCTGCGAATTCAAAGATCACGGAGCGGCTCTTCTCGCCGGGTTTCCATGCGGGCAGCTCAATAAAGGTTTCAGCATCCCCGTCGATTGCCGCCGACCAATCGATGCCTGGCAGATCCGAGCTGATCTTTGGCTTGAGCGATGCCATGGCTTCCGCTTCGCCCGGCAGAGTGGGATAGGCCAGCACGGCAATGTCACGGTAGTATCCGTGGTTTTTCGTCGGCTGAGGCAAGGGCACGGCACCATTCACCGGTCCTTCGACAAAAGCATGCCGCCAGACGATTACCTGCATGGATAACTCGGGAGTGATCCACGGTCCACCGGCCACCCAGCCGGCGCAGCTTCCCATGCTCAATTCGAGTCCCAGCCGCTCGCATTCCTTGGTTGCATGCACCATTTTCTCCATCCAGGCCGGGGTGCCCACGACGTCATCCCCGGTCGGAAAACCGGGGCCACCCTGCGGCAGATTCACCACATGCGCCCCCTTGTAGCCGATATTCTTCATGGCTTCCAAGTCCTTGGTGATTCCTTCCTTGCTGACGATTTCATTGATCCAATGCCACCAGGTGCGCGGTCCGTATTCAGCCGTTGGATTGAGAAATCCGGCATCCAGAGGTGCTTCAGACTCCTTTGCGAAGGCACTTCCACAGGAAACACCGGCCATGACCAGCAGCCCGGATCGTGCGACAGTAGAGATTTTTTCGTAAATTTTCATATTGTCGTTAGATTGACCGTTGGGTGCGCGGCATGCTTTTTTCCATGGTTTGATCAAATATTTTTCCGAAGAGGTGGTTGCGCTCCTGAGAGCTGAAACTGGTTCGGATTCACGTGCTTGGGTATCCTCATTTCTTAGGAGACCTGAGTGATGATGCCTCTCACCGGATCGGTCCGGAATCGCTGGTACGATCCTACAAAATGAGGATACCCATCCTCCGAAACGCCGCTACCATGCCCACTCAGGCCCGACCACCATAACAGTCACCACGGCTGCCGTTGGTTGGCAACCTTCAGAACCCTTTCCACGACCAAAACCTTGAAAAATCCGACGATGCCCGGGCGTCTGATCCGGACCAATCGGTCCGTGCGGGCTCGCTGCCACAGAGGATTTGCCCTCGTGGTGACGCTCAGCCTGATGATCCTGCTCACGGTGATCGCCGTGGGTTTGTTGGCGTTGTCCAGCATCTCGCTGCGGGCGTCCACCCAAGGTCAGGCGATGGCTGTGGCGCAGGCGAACGCCCGTCTGGCCCTCATGTTGGCGATCGGCGAATTGCAAAAAACCGCCGGACCCGACCAGCGGATCACTGCGGCGGCGGAGATCCTGCCCGCAAGCAAGCCTGCTGCCCCGGGCCGCGCCCACTGGACCGGCGTCTGGGACACCAGCGCCTTTAACCCGGCCACGCCAGACACCAAGGCTTTCGTGCGCTGGCTGGTTTCGGACAGCCCCTTGGCCGCCGCCGCCGATGCCACGGCCGCCGCCGGCTCGGATGATGTGCGGGTTTTTCAAGGCAAGGATGCCGCCTCCTCGGTGTGGGTGCCCAAGGTGACAGTAGGCAACGGAACCTACGCCTACTGGGTCGAGGATGAGGGGCTGAAAGCGGATCTCGGTTGGAGCGAGGGGAAGTTCACCGGCAACGAGCGGAAACAGGCCGCGCGGCTCAGTGCGGCACCAGGTCCGGACCATGGCAGCTTCGGGGGTCCATTCGCGGAGAAAACAAACTACCCCGTCACGAAAACAGCCGGCAATCCCTGGCTCGACCATCTCGATAAAGCACTCAGCGCCGCGGACATGCCCTTGGTGATGTCTGACACCGCCAGCCAGAGCATCTGGCTGCGGGATGGCCGACACGACATGACTCTCGGTAGCCGGGGCGTCCTGGCCGACACCAAGAAAGGCGGTTTACGCCGTGACCTTAGCCTCGCTTTTGAAATGGATGGCACGGCGGAGGCCGAGAATGCCACCCAATTCAACCAGCAGGCGGGCGAATTTGTCGGCAATGGCGACTCGCTCAGCGCCCCGCAAAAGCCCGCAGGTTTGCCTGCAAACGAGCGATTCCTCTGGCGCGATTTCTCGGGCATGCCGGCAGGCGCGGGCAGCCCGTTCGCAGCCGGCATCCCCAGCGGACCAAATACCTATGGGCAGCAGCGTATTCTCCGGGGGCCCAACTGGTGGGCTCTTCGGGATTACGCCAATCTCTACAAACGACTTTCCGGCACCAGTGGTGATTACACCATGAAGGCCCGTGCTTATTTTCCCAACAGGAGTTCCGAGAGGCTGGCGGCCAGTGATTACCATAGCCATTATGGCACCGCGCAGACCTGGGATGTGGAAACCGGAATCAATACCTCCGCCACCAACCCCGGGTTCAAAAGCACGATCAACACCACGGAATCTGATACTGCCGTGCACTATCTCTATCGCCCGGCCAGAGCCAACTATGCCCCGGTCAATTTGGGGACTTCCGTCCTGGTCAGCATTCTGGCGAAGAATGTGACCGGTGTTGCTCCGAATCAAAGGGCCGACCTCGCCGTCGGCCTTGACCCGCTGTTTTACTTTTGGAACCCCTATAACCGAAAAATCACCTGTGAAAACATTGCTGTGGTTCTCGGCTTGGGTCTTCCCGGCAGGGCCGTGTTCGACGTCAAGACGACTGCCAACACCACAACATCTTATGATCTGAATTTGGCAAAGCTGCTGAAAAACAACGTGACCTATAAAACGGGCGAGAAACTCATCTTCCTGATCAAAGGACCGCTCCTCATCGAGCCGGGCGAGGTGGTGATCGCCTCGCCGATCGCCGCACCGACAGGCGGCGTGGGCACCGGCGAGGCCGTGCTCGGCTATGCGACGGACAATAACAGCGGGATCATCATGACAAAGCTCAACGGCAACGCTCCGATCAACGTGCGGCTGGATGACAAGGTGAGCTTCTCCTTTTTGCGAAGTGAGCATGCAGTCGGCACCTCGGAAAACGAGGTGCGGCACGAGATGGACACGAGTTTGCCCAAGGGCAGCGGGATCACCCCGGCATCGCTCGCGGCCAACATGACCTTGTTGGGAGAGCAGACGCAGCACAATCTCCAGGTCCTGTGGGCGGGAAACACCCCCATCGAGGACCAATATGTAAGTCCTGCGGGCGAGGGAACCAGCAGCACCAAGGTTCGCACGGAGACGGTGAGCGCGTTGCTCAACACCAAGGTGATCTACGGTGCCCACAGTTTGCTGATCAAACCCGCCAGCCCGGGAGGACTCGGAACCCCGAAACCCTACGAAATGTTCACCCGCTTTAACCCGGCCCCGGCCCTTATGAAAAGGGACTACTATGCCCGCAGCAACCCCAACCAGATCTATCGCCACGTGACCGCCAGCAGCACTTTCGCGGTATTGAATGATAGTGGCATCGACTTCTCCGGATCTGCGAAAAACACCTTCTGGGGCTTAAGCTATCAAAACAGCGGATCGACTGCGGTGCCTATGTCGAACATTCCCTCGGGCCCGCTCTTCTCGCTCGCCGCATTTTCAGACGCCAATCTTTCGATCCTGGGGACGGATCCATTTCAAGCGGTGGGAAACTCGTGGTCGAGTCCCATGATCCCGCCAAGCTCGGCTTACGGACCGGTCAAAGAA
>JALOTR010000142.1 GCA_025457805.1 Akkermansiaceae bacterium
AAAAACGAGCGTCCGGCAAGTGGATCGACTGACTGGCATAGTGCCCCTGATCGGATTCTGAGTGTGCGCGGACCCTCCAACCGACCCACGTTCCGGCTCAATCGAGGCTATCAGAAACCAATGCTATGAATGATCAGCCAACTCTCAACCACGAACAATTCACGATCACTCCACCCAAAAAGGCCACGATTTTAAGTCAGATGGGCACTCCAGAGACAGAAGTGACGAGAGACAATCATCCCCACCGCATCATGCCCGTTTTGAAAACGCAGGAGTGAGAAATCATGATTTCCCAAAAACTGGATTCGTTGGAGTTTTTGGTTTTCATCCAAAAACGGGTGGGTAACTTGGCTCGGTGAACTGTGAGTCTGTCATCCCCCCCGCCCGCCGCCATGAGCGCTGGGCGCTTGGATTGCTGATGTTTCTGCTCGGCGGTTGCGGACTCGCGTACGAATACACGCTCAGCAAAATCGCTTCCGATCTGCTTGGGAACTCGGTCCAGCAATGGGCGACGATGATCGCAACCATGCTCTTCGCGATGGGCTTGGGTGCGGATGTGCAGAAACATACTCCTGCAAACGTGTTGGCGGATCGCTTGATCAGCACCCAGGTGATGCTCGCGGTGCTCGGCGGATTCGGTCCGCTGATCATGATTCATGGATTTGCATTGTTACCCCAGCTTTACATCATCATCCAATACTCGCTGGCCTTTGGCGTCGGCATGCTCATCGGTTATGAAATCCCGTTGATGATGCGCATCAACGAGGAAGACACGCCGGACATGCGCATCAACCTCTCACAGGTGCTCAAGATGGATTATATCGGAGCGCTCGTCGGCGCACTGCTTTGGACGTTTCTGCTCATCCGCTATCTCAGCATTGATCGGATCAGCTTTGTCGTCGGTCTGACGACGATGGCTTCCGCGATCCTCTGTTGGTTTCTTTATCGGAAGCGTCTCGCCCGGCCGCGTGCACGAATTGCTGAAATCGGCGGTGGTCTGGTGATTGTCAGTGTCGGTCTCATTCTCGGCCGCAGCCTGACCGTGAAAGCCGAGCAATTCCTCTATCGCGACCCTGTCATCACATCCATCACCTCGCCCTTCCAGCACATTGTCCTCACCAAGAATCGCATCGGCAATGTGCGCTGCTATATCAACGGCCACCTTCAGTTCAACGAGGCGGACGAGCATATTTATCACGAAAACCTCGTTCACCCGGCCATGCATCTTGCCGACCGCCGGGAGAGAATCCTCATCCTTGGCGGCGGCGACGGACTCGCGCTGCGCGAGGTGTTGAAATATCCCGATGTCCGCGAGGTCACGCTGGTCGATTTGGATCCGATGATGACCAGTCTCGCCACCACCGATCCCGACCTGATCCGTCTGAACGGCGGCAGCATGAATGATCCTCGGGTGGTCAAGAAAGCCGGCGCCGGAATCAGTGCTGGCGAAGCCTATCAGAATTCCCAGCCGAGCCAGCACGAGAGATTCGCCACCACCTCCCACAAGACCGTCAAGCTTCACGTGATCAACCTCGACGCCGCCGAATTCGTGAAAACCTTCACCGAGCGCTACGACGTCGTCATCATGGATTTCCCCGATCCAAATTCTCCTGACCTTGCAAAACTTTACGGACGCCCCTTCTACGACCACCTCGGAAACGCTCTCAATCCGGGTGCCGTCATCGTCCAGCAGTCCGGTTCCTGTTTCCAGGCCCGGGAAGCGTATCTTTGCATCGGCCGCACGCTCAAGGCCGCCGGCTTCGATGTGGTCCCCTATCGGGATAACGTCCCGTCCTTCGGCGAATGGGGCTGGTGGATCGCCAAATCCGGTCAATCCGCCGGAAAAACGCGCGAGATGCTCGCCAGTCTGAAAGAGCTTGATATCCCCACCCGCTACCTGACTCCGGAACTCGTTGACGCTTCGCTCGTTTTTGGAAAAAACCAACTTGTTTCCACCAATCAAGATTTTACTTCACTTACCCAACCTCGTGTTTACCACTATCACCTCCAAGGTTGGAATATCGACGAAATCCAATGAATACCCTTTCGAAAATCGGCGTAGGCCTGTTCGCGTTGTTTGTGGCCTTTTCCATGGTCTCCCAGTGTGGCCGCAAAAATTCATCAGCCCAGCCAACGCTTACGCCTGAAAAGCAGGCAGAGGTCATTCTCAAGGAGTATTCCAAAGGCCTCGACCTGGACGCCGTCACTGTGCTGGCGAAGAAATCCAAAGACGCCGCTGACTTCGAACGCCTGCTCAACAGCAAGGCGGAAGCCGTCAACAACATCGACCTGAACGAAGACGGCAAAGTCGATTACATCAATGTCACCGAATATGGCAGTGGAAGCCGTCGGGGCTTTTCACTCACTACCGAGATTTCGCCGGGCAAGGTGCAGGAAATCGCGACCATTGATTTCCAGAAGAATGGAGAAAGCGGGGTCATTCAGACAACCGGAAATCCTTCGCTTTACGGCCCTGGCAGCTATCACACTTCCAGTTTCAGCATGACTGACGCATTGTTGATGGCATGGCTCTTCTCCAACCGCCCGGTTTACACATCACCCTATGGCTACGGCAACTATCCTCCGAGCTACGGCGGCGGTTGGAACCGTCAGTCGGACGGAAGTTACTCGGGCAGCATGACTTCCCGCAACTCGGGCTCAAGCGTCAGCAAGTCATCGCGCCCGGTCATATCCGATCCCCCGCTTTCACCGAATGCCGAGAAAACCGCCGCCAAGGCCAAGGCGCTTTCCAGTCCCACCATCTCTCAGCGTTCCTTCGGTTCTTCGTCCAGCAACCCCTCGACCTCCTCAAGTTCAAGCAGAAGCTTTGGCGGCTTTGGGCGATCCAGCAGTTCCAGTTCGTCACGCAGTGGCGGCTCCTTTGGCGGCGGCAAGTAACCCTTATCTTTTCCCATCGTGAACGAACACATTCAAGCCTGGCTCGACACTACCTCGGTGGTGGAAATTTTCACCTCGTCGGCATTCCTCTACTTCGCCACCGGACTTTTGCTCGTATTGCTGGCCAAGCCCATCAAGGGCCTCACCACCCGCTACCACCTCAGCGAAGAACTCACCAAGCACGACAACAAGGCCGTCGCCATCGCCACTGCCGGTTACATCTTCGGTGTGCTCACGATCATCCGGGGTGTGATGATCACTGGCGGCACTCCCTATGAGACGATTTGGCGTGATTTGATCTCGGTTGCGACGTGGACCGTCATCTCGCTTGTTCTTCTTCTGTTGTCGGCATGGATCAACCGCAAGTTCCTCCTCAACCGGTTTGAAATGCATAAGGAACTCATCACCGACCGCAACGTCGGCACGGGTGCTGTTCTAGCAGGTACTTATATCGGCACTGCCTTGATGATCTCTGCCTCGATCAGTGGCACCACCGGCGGCGGATACGCCTTGGAGATTCTTGATACACTCGTTTACTTCATCATCGGCCAACTCGGATTCATCCTGCTGGGCGCGATCTATCAACGGACCTGCGGCTACGACGTGCACGACGAAATCGAGAAAAACAACGAAGGTGCCGGCGTCGCCTTCGGTGCCACACTCATCGCTCTGGCCATCCTCATCTCGGGCCAGATCCGCCGTGATGACTCGCTGGTCGCACTCGCCGTCTGGATTCCGATCTCACTCCTTGTTCTCCTGGGCAGCCGCTGGTTGGTGGACTTGATCATCCTGCCGGACGCCCGGATTCACGATGAGATTGCCCGCGACCGCAACTGGGGAGTGGCCCTCATCGAGGGAGCTGCCGCCATCGGAATCGCCCTTTTGCTCGACGCCACATTCTCCTGATCACCATGCCAGACGATATCGATGACGATCCGTGGACGGTTTCTGACGAACAGAAACTCCGCTTTGCCGGAATTTTCCTGTTGGAATACATGATCAACCATCCGCGTATTTTTCAACTCTGGCTGGAAGACCAGGACTCGGATCTCGAGCCCATTCTCGAATGGCTGCTGACGAAAGAGTGGATACAAATCCGCGAAGCGAAAGACTACATTCCCACGGAAGAGGGACGGGATGTCATCAAGCGCTTCATGGAGCGCTACGCTCGATTTGTCTATTTCTTCGACGTCTTCTCCGGGGTGGATCTGGGTGCCGGCGAGTTTGCCTTCGAGCGATATTTCGAGATTCTCGAACCGGATGAATGGCAAGCCTACCTGCACGACGAGCGCTTCGAAGATGTCCGCATTGCCATTGCCGAGCACCTCGGTATCGACGCGGTGGAGATTGTTTTCATGAGCTTCATTCGCGAAGACCGCTTCGGCCGCGATGCCACCGGCTGGCAGTTTGATCTCCTGTTAGGAAGCGTGTGGGATGAAAGTCTCGACGTCTGCAACAGTGCCACCGATGTCAGTGAGCTGGGATATCCCGATGGGGGCCGCTGGATTGACGGCTCAGTCGTGGCCGAGGATATTCTGCAGCAGGGCGGCAAATTGCTCGGCAAGCTGTTGGCCCAGGCGGATTCGGTAATCAAGGGAACGGGTCCTTCCCACGGCGGTGGAAATGAGTCCGAGCGTGTCGTCGCCCCGGTCGAGTTCCCTCCGGCGTCGGATTTCAACTTTGCAAATTATATCGAACCCGCCAACCGTGACCGCTTTTGGGATGATAACTGGAATTGAGGCCGATGATTCTGTATTTTTTCCGCCGCTGGTTCTCCCTGCACCACAAGCCCGCGGTGCGGGTCGGGACGGCTTTGCTCATCGCGCTACTGCTCAACTTGCTGTTCGGAGCTGCCTTCTATTTCGCGGAGTCGGAGAAACAACCCGGGCTCGGGTTCTGGGACTCGGTCTGGTGGTCGATGGTGACGATGACCACGGTCGGATACGGCGATTATTTCCCAAAGACCTTCGTCGGCCGCTTCCTTGTCGCCTATCCGTGCCTGGTGATTGGCATCGGGCTCATCGGTTATTCGCTCGGCGTGATCGCCGAGTCGATGCTCGAAGGATTCAACCAAAGCCGTAAAGGGAGATCTACCATGCGATTCGAAAACCATCTCGTCATCTGCCAATGCCCGTCCATTTCAAGGGTGCTCCAAATGGTCGCACAGTTCCGCGCCGCGCAAGGTGATCCCCATCGCCCGGCCGTGGTGGTGACCTCACGGCTCGATGAGTTGCCAGTCGAATTCCGCGAGCACTCCATCCATTTCATCAAGGGTCACACCACCTCGGAAGAATCACTCACCCGGGCCGGAGTCGCGAATGCGATGGGAGTGATCGTGCTTGCCCAGGATCCGAATGACGAAGGCTCGGATGCCGAAAGTTTCACCACTGGCACACTCGTTAAACTCATCGAGGAAGATGCCGGACGCCCGATCTCTCTCGTTATCGAACTCGCGGACCGCAAGAACCAGCGGATGATGGAGCGGGTCGGCGCAAATGGCATCGTCCCGGTGGAAGGCATCACTGACATGTTGCTGATGCAGGAAATGTTCAATCCCGGTTTGCGTCATCTTTTCGAGCATCTCGTGACCTATAAGAATGGTTGCGAGCTATACCTCGTCACGCACCGTCTCGCCGGGCGGAAACTTCAGGAAATCCAGGTTGCAGCACTCGAAAATCCTACCAGTATTCAAATCGTCGGCATCATCCGAAACGGCGTCACCATGATGAACTGTGCCAAATCGTTTTCCCTCGAAGAGAGCGACCAACTGATACTCATCGCCGAAAAGCGCGCGGACTACGACGCTTTTGAATCCAACTACCGAACCCTCAATCTCCAACCTCATACTGCATGAAAAACATCCTGATCAAACTCCAACGCGATGAAGAACTCGCGCGTTTCCTTGAATCCAACGGCTTCTCTGTCGATGAACTCGAAAACAATGTCTTCCGCGTCCAGCGTGATGAAGAACTCCCGGTCTTCCTCAATGTGGACGATCGGCAAATTTACTTCGAAGTCGATCTCGGCAATATCGACTCGATCATTAACCAGGAACTGTTGCTCTCGCTGCTTGCACTCAACACCGAGATCCTTCCCGTCAGCGTCGGTCTCGATACCAGCCACCCGGAAGACCGGCGGCTCGTCTTGGTCGAAAGCCGTGAAACCGGCGACCTTTCCGACCAGGAGCTGCTCGCCGTCTTCGACTCGCTTGAGCTTGCCGTGGACCGCGTCACCGAAATCCTCGCCCCATCCTTCAATTCCTAACATTTTCTAACCATGAGCATCTTCTCACGCATATTCAAAATCGGCCAGGCCTCCGCCAACAAGGTGGTGGAAAAGTTCGAAAAACCCGAACTCATGCTCGAACAGGCGATCTCGGACAAGGAAAAGCAAATCCGCGAGGTGAAACAAGCGGTTCAACAGGTCATCGCGACAGAACGCCAAACCAAGGCACAACTCGAAAAAGAGAAAGCCGAGAAATTCCAGTGGGAACAGAAGGCAGAGGCAGCCATGCGCTCCGGTCGTGAGGATCTCGCGGTGAAAGCACTGGAACGTGCCAGCGAGCACGAAAGTCGTGCGGCCTCCTTGGAACCGAGTTGGCAGGGCCAGCAATCCTCTGTCGCCGATCTGAAGAAGGAAATCATCAAGATGGAGGCCGAGGTCGCCGAATACCGGCGCAACAAGGATTTCATCATCGCCCAAAGCAAGGCAGCGCAGGTGAAGAAGGAAATCTACGAGGCCAAAGCCAAGATGACCACCAACCGCAGCCCGGACGACCTGATGGCCCGGATGAAAGCCAAGGCCGAGCGACAAGGTTTCGAGGCGGAAGCCGCCAAAGAGATGGCAGACAACTCCGGTGCCACCACTCTTGAGGACGAATTCAAATCATTGTCCACCGGCTCCGGAAGCCCCGACGTGCAAGCCAAGCTCGATGCTCTCAAGGCCAAGCTTGGAACCACCAGCCCAGGCTGATCGATCATGATGTTTCAAACCAAACCGGGCACAGCGCCAGCCGGCAGGCATGTCCTTGCCGAGCTGACCGGCTGCCCGGCTGTGGTCTTGAACGACCCCGCAGGCTTGGAGAAATGCTTCCGCCACTGCGCCGAGGAAGGCGGAGCCACGCT
>JALOTR010000143.1 GCA_025457805.1 Akkermansiaceae bacterium
GTGCGCAATTGCACTGCGAATTCATATTGTTGCCGGAGCTGCTGGTATTCAGCTAACAGTTGGTTCAAGCGCCCGCGCTCGGTGCCGGACAGTTTTTCCATTTCCGCGGCAATCAACTGATCCAGCGAGGCAAGATGACTGGTCATCGTCTCGATGGCCGGGGATTGGGGAGAATCCTTGAGCAGCGATTTCAAATCCGTCTCGGTTTTCAACCGGTCCATTTTGAGGATCTGGACGGCATTGAGGTTTTGATTGATCGCCTCTTCCGGGTTGATGAGGTTGTGTTGGTTCTGGAACTCGATCAATATCTTGTTGCACTCTTCCACTTTCGCGACGGTACGGTCGAATTCCTCCCGGATGAATCCCAGCCGTTGATCGGCGATGCTTTGATTGAGGCTGTTGATGAACTTGTCCGCCTTGCGCAGTGCAGCCTCGGCCACCTTGTGGGAAAGTTGTGCATCGAATGTGGTCACCGTGAGGACGGTGAGTCCGGTCTCGGAATCGAATTCGCCTTTGATTTGTTTCCTATAATAATCCAGACGCTCTTCCAGCGGTGCATCCGAATCGAGGCGGAAATACCAATCCCGCTCCGGCGCGCTGTAATGTTTCTGGAGGTCGAAGTCCTGTTCGAGAGCGATCAGGAAATCCGCGGACTGAATGAATCCGATGGAGATCTGGGAATCCATGGAACCGGAGTCCGTCAGGCCTGGAATCGAGAGAGGCATGGATGAAGAGCCCGATGAAGTATCCTGCCGGGAGATTTTAAACGCGGCGGATGTCTTGTAGCGGTCCTGCGCGAACACCCATAGATAGGCGATTGTGGCGAAGAGCAGGATGAAATAGACCACAACAAAAGTGCGGTAGATCATCTTCGGTCCGCGAGGTTCGGCGGGAGGGGTGGAATTTGGTTTCATGAAAAAGTTGATGGAATACAGGCAGGTGCTCAGATCCCTTTGCGGGTGACAGCCGGAGCGCGGCGGGCCGGGGAGACTAGCCGTAGTGCGGCTTTTCTGGCAGCGGCAATCCTGCCTTTTGCCACCTTGCGCTTCGGCGATTTTCGGGGTGGGGAAGCTTTGTTCGCCTCGGTTTTGGATGCGCTGGCCGATTCAGAGGAGCGCTTGGCAGCGGCAGCGGCTTGTTTCCGCGCCACTTTGCGCGCCAGTTTTGCCGCAGCCTTCTTGGCGGCTTTTTTGACGACCTTCCCTGCGGATTTGGCGGCAACCTTCACTGCCGCTTTCTTCGCGGCTTTTTTGGCAGTCGGCCTGCCTGCCTTGCGGGCGGTTTTCTTCTGGGCCTTTTTGCCGGATCGCGGCAAGCCGATGCCGACCGCAACTTTTTTCGCGGCCTTTTTGTGTCCAGGCGTCACTTTCCGGTTATCGGCACAATACTTCAGGTAAGCCGCGACACCTTCCTCGATGTCCTGATAGAACGTCGCATTCCCTTCGCGCAGGAACAACGCGGAATCACATGTCTGGCGGAGGCTGTTCAAGCTGTGCGAGACATAGATAAGTGAAGCGCGTTGCTTGAGTTCCTTGAATGCCTCGACCGCCTTGTTGCGGAAATTCGCATCTCCCACGGAGGTCAGCTCGTCGATGAGATAGACATCAAACGCAAAGGCCATGGAAAGCCCGAAGCTCAGTCTGGCGCGCATGCCCGAGGAATAACTCGCGACGGGCATGTCGAAGTATTCCCCCAGTTCGGCGAACATTTTGACGTCTTCCACGACCTTCCGGCACCACTTGAGACTGAGCCCGTTGATTTTGCAGACAAACAACACATTGGAGCGGCCGGAGAGGGAGCCTTGGAAGCCGGAGGAAATTCCGAGCGGCCACGAGATGGAGACGTCGGAAATGATCTTGCCGGAGTTGGGCATTTCCGCTCCGCCGATCATTCTCAGGAAGGTGGATTTCCCGGCACCATTCGGACCCAGCACCGCGAGGTTCGCCCGATCCGGAATCACCAGTGACACATCCTTCAGGACGTAACGCGGCCCGGTCCGTGTCTGATAAAACTTGGTGACGTGTTGGAGCTGGATCATGGCCGTGCTTCAGCGTTGCATCAGGTAGTGGGAATGGCCCCGGAACAAGATCAGCCCGGCAGCAAGGACGGACACGGCGAAAATGGAGGGGTAAAGAAGGTTCACCCCATCCAGATGATACAAGGGAAACAGGGCATGGCGGCTCAGCTCGATGGTATGCACCAAGGGATTTTTCAGCAGGATCTCCTTGGCCGCATACGGCAGGGTGTAGGCAGGGTGGATGACTCAGGAAATGAACATGAGAGGCCTCTGGAGAATGGGCACGATTTGCTCCACTTCCTTGAAGTATGCGGCGGCGACTCCGAAGATCAAACCAAAGCCGCAACCGGTCATCCAGGTGAGCAGAAAGCAGTATAGAAGGATATCGAGTTGATCCAACGAGATCCAGATGCCAATCCACATGGCGATGGCGCAGAAGATGCCGAAGACAAAAAGGGTGGTGACCAGTTCGAGGACGAATCTGGCGATGTAGGGATCCAGCGGGCGCACACCGGGAAAGACAAGCAGGCCCTGATTGGATTGGAGCGCCCTCATCCCCACCATCATGGGGGCAGTGAAAAGCCCCAGCAGCATGAAGCCATTGAGCAGGAAGAACGCATAGGGCATGGCCGGAGCACTGCGGCCGATGAAGGGACCTAAGAGCAGGCCCATCACCAGCACCCCCAGGAGCGGCTGGATGAAGAACCAGATGAATCCGAGTTGATAGGCTCCGAACTTGGTCTGGATTTCACGCTGCATCAGCGCCCCGATAACGAGAAACTGAGTGGTGAAAGGACTGGACCTTGGAATTCTTACCGGCATGGGATGAAGCCGCTGAGGCTCAGTCGAAATTCTTGGAAAGCGAGTAAGTTGTGACCGTGGAATACATCAACTTTGCCTTTCCCGGGTCCACCCCGTAAGCGAGCAGCAATTCGTAAAACCGGCGGTCCGCCTCGGCGCGGGAGTTGCCCTTGCGGGTGAAGAGCCAGTCGTGAAAAACGGCAGCCCACGTTTCGCGGTGCTCGACACCATCTCCCAGTGCGGCTTTGACGCGGGCTGGAGCAGTGATGCCATTGGAGGAATAGCCGGCCGGGACCACATAACTCTGGCCGTTGAAACTGAGATGCCAATCCCGCCGGACACGGTAGTGGCCATTCGGCAGTTTCACCAGAACGGGAGCTTCCGGGCGCGACTGGGGTTTCGCCACAGATGAACCGGGACGCCCGCCGGAAGGGCCGGTGGGTTCCACGGCCTGACAGGCGGCAACCCACACGACCAAAAGGGAAAGGATGACTCTGGAATAGCGCATGGCGGGCTCGGAGTGGATCAGTTTCCATACCGGCTTGCGGAAGTCGCTGCCTGGGAAATGCTGATGGGGAGGATCTGGCTGATCACGCGGTTCCAACGGGCGAGCGGGGCCTCCGTCACATAGACGATGTCTTCACCGAGGATTGGGAAATGCTGGGAAAGCAGGACGACATCGGGGTTTTTGAAATCAAACGTGAAGACCTGATCCGGGCTGCCCTTGCGGAAGACAAATACTCCGGAGGCGTCAGACCGTTTCTCATCCAGACCAATGGCGGAACCCAGCGCATCCGCAAGCGTTGGAGCGGGCACGGGGAAATCGACGGTGGTCGGGCGATTGAGGGCACCCATGACAAAGAATCGGTTGGAGGCGTCCCTCGAAACGGAAATGAGATCCCCATCCTGGATTGGGAACGAGGAACTCTTGAAACCCACATAATCAAACCGGTAGTCCTTGCCTCCCCGCCGGAGCGTGTATCCATACAAATGCTCGCTGCCATTCGGTCCGCCGGAAAACGCAAACAAGTCCATGGAAGTGATGCCCTCGCGGTCCAGCTTCATCGGACCCGGATTCTTGACTTCTCCCACGATGCTGGCGGTCTTTTCAAGGCGGCTGGTGCGGCTCACCGAAACCTGGACCGTGTTGGAGACCGGCTTGGCCAATTTTTCCAACTCGTTGGCGACGTCCGCGAGCGAGCGGTCGAGCACCTTGATTTCTCCAACGTAGGGAACATTGATCCGGCCGTCTGCCGGCACCTCGATGGGGCCGAGCGCCCTGCCCTGGCCGGCGCTGTGGAACGGACTCTTGTCCGAAATGTCCGTCATCACGAAGTTGAGCTCATCGCGCGGGCGGACCTTGTCCGAATAGACCCGGAGGCCGTTGCCACTGGGCACTTCCGCACGGCCGTAATTCGGGCGCTTGGCAGAAAAGCTCGCCATCGACGTCACCGGGATCAATTCGTAATTCGGAGAACCTTTTTCAATCGCCGACCTTGGAGGACCCGATTCGGACATCAACTGGCAACTGGGGAGCACAAGGGCGAGCGATCCAAACGCGTGGAGGAGACGGGAAAGACGAGTCATCGGAATGAGGCGCATGTGGGATCTTTGGAGAAGGGCTGGCCGGCATTCCGCTCCCTACTCAGCCGTAGCACCCGGAGATTTAAAGTCTCCACGCGGGCGGGTGTCAAGGGATTGTGCCGAGAGCGGAGCGCGGCTTGGCGGCCCGGAGTTCGGACTTTTTGAACTTGCATGGGCGAGAACCCATCGGACACCCTCATGCGCAACATGGGTGACACCAACAGTCTTTTCTCCAAGCCACCCACCCGCAAGAGCCTGTTCCGGAAAATCCTCCGGAAACTGATGGGAACCCGGCAGGCGGCCCCATCCGCTGCCACTCCTCCGCCACCTGGCCCACAGCAAAAAAAGCGCGCACAAGCAGCCCGCCGGAAGCGCGCGGCGGAGACCAAGGCCGGCAACTCGCAGGCCTTTGCCTCCAAGCCCGGCTCCGAGCTCATCCACGGTTTTCTCAGTGCCTCATTCGATGCACCCGGGCCTCAGGCACCGATCCGGTGTGCCTGTGTTTGCGCCATCAAGGATGAGGCGCCTTACATTCACGAATACGTCCATCACCATCTGTGGTTCGGGTTTGACCCGATCATCGTGATCCTGAACCGCACCAGCGACGCTTCCCGTGAGATCCTCCGGAAAATTTCCGCCCAACATCCTCAGGTGCTCTGTTTTGATTGCGACTGGGTGGATCTGATGCATCCCGATTGCAGCCTGATCCAGCGGGTCGCCTACGCCTACGGGCTTTCCTACCTGAGGCGTCATGGCCTTGCCACCCACGCGCTGCTGAGCGACGCGGATGAGTTTTGGTATACCAGGGATTTCCAAACGAAGATTGATGCCTGGATCCGCTCCATCAGAAACGGCGATTTTGATCAGGTGTCATTCCCATGGCACAACCAGAATGCCCCCGAGCAGAGATTCGAGCCCCCCTTCCGGAATCCCAAGGTCCAGGCGAGCCGCACCGTCAAATCGATCGTGCGGGTAAGTTCTCCCCTCGTGGAGCCGCAGCCTCACCACAGCCGGTTTGCAGGGCCGATCACCCACCTCGACTCACGGGGCATGGATTTCATCAAACAGGCAAAACCCCCATTCCAATTCGCGGGCGATCCGGATGATCAGGCGGCTTATGTGCTCCACCGCATCCAGCGTTCCGAGGATGAGTATCTGATCTCCCTTGTCCGGGGAAATCCGAAGGACCACAAGGCCCTCAAGGACAACCGCACCGGATACATGGACACCGCCAGCGTCGATCATGGCATCGATTCCCAACAATTGGTCCGTTACTGGGCATCACTCGAAACGATGATATCCGAATGTGACATCACTCATGATATCATGAATGCAAAGGAAGGGAAAATCAGCGAGATTTCCGCGTTCGAGGAAACCGTCGAGGGATTTCTCCGCAATTCGGATCAGCCCGAAAAAACCTACAAGACCCTGCGTCAGATTCTAAGCGGGACCCGTTACGAAGGCCGCTGGGGCTAGGCTGGCGCGAAGGAAGATGAAGGCGGCGGGCAGGTTTCCGTGAAGCAAACATTGCACTGCGGAAAAGATAAACAAGCCGCAGCCAAGGGACTGGTCCGGGAAACCGGGCAAGGAGCGGAGGAAACCGTGGCGGAGTTCGAGCGCGGCGCGCAGACGCTGGTTCTGGTGCCGCCATGCGCTGACGCCACCGCCGCTGCTGGAAGGCTTGCAGATGCGCGGGCCGATCTGGTTGCAATCGTGCAGCCGGTGATGGACGAGCACCTCGTTCACAAAGCGGATGCTGCCGCTGTGCGCAGCGGCCATCGCGAGCCAGTGGTCATGATTCAGACCACTATCACATAACTTCCCGGGAAACGGAGTGCATATATCCAGCAGGCTGCTGCGGAACAACTGGGCATGACCGCTGATGCTGTTGCGCGCCCACAGCGAGACGAGGCTGAAGTCCTGCGCGCGCTCCTCGCTCATGTGCAAGGACGGGGAAACCAGGGCGTCGTTTTCATCAATGATGCTGGAATCACAGAACACCATGAGGGCTTCCGGATGCCCGTTGAAGGACTCTAACAGAGTTTCGAGTTTGCGCGGCTCCCAGATATCATCCTGATCGGCCAGCGCGATGAATGCCGCGCGGTCGGCCTTTTCCTTGATCCGTGAAAGCCCGGCCTCGAAGGTGCGGCAACAACCGGAGTGACCGGCCAGGACATCGCATTCGATGCGTGTGTCCTGATGTTTCCATTCGTGAATGCGATCCATCAGCGCGGGATGATCGCCATCGAGCATGAGGAACAAGCGCCAATCGGAATGACTTTGCCGACGGATGGACTCCACCTGTTTTTCAAGGAAGCGGAGATCCGGTTGATGCACCGCCATGAGAATGTCGATTCCCGTGCTGGTGGTGGCCGGATTCATGGGCATGTGCCTGAAATCATAGAGCAATCCTGTGAAAGGATTGCACAAACATCAACCGAGCGAGGCGAGGTATTTGCCATAACTCGAATTCTTGAGCGGCAGGGCGAGGGCGTGGACTTGCTCGACGCTGAGCCAACCATTTTCGAGGCAGGCTTCCTCCGGGCAACCGATCTTGAGACCCTGGCGGTTTTCCACGGCGCGGACGAATTCGATGGCCTCGATCATCG
>JALOTR010000144.1 GCA_025457805.1 Akkermansiaceae bacterium
CCCTTACCACCGCCATGTGCTGCATGAAAGGCACGCCACTGTCGCCCTTTTGCACCGGTGGCAGCTTGGCGAGCGGTTCGAAGACGCGGCTGTCGAAAACCAATCCATGGGAAAACTCCTGCCCGGCCAAGCGCACCGGGATCTCGACCACCTGCAGCGGCTTGTTCACCAAAACCCAGTCGTAAGGCCGGTTGCGCGGCGCGTTGGTGTGAATGATGCCACCTCCATCTGCGGGCGGCGTCACTGGAATTTCCACCACAGCGGCCAGCACCGGAAAGCACTTCTCGCCCGTGCTGCGAGTATTGAGGTCACCACCGATCACCAGCATCGTATCCTTCGGCACCTTGCCCCGGACGAAGTCCCGCAAAGCGGTCGCTTGTTTCACCCGCGAAGCCTCGCCTTTGGAGTGAAGATGCACGCTCACCACCCACAAATCCCGCTTGTCCGGCAATCGCAAATGCGCCCAGACGAAATCGCGGTTGTTCAAAACCGGATCATCCCAGACTCCGGACTCGATGATCGGAAAGCGGCTGATGATGCCATTGGGAATCTGCATGCCTTCCTCGCGCATGAAGAAAAACTCCTGCCCCAATGTCTGATTCACCCATTGCCGCTGTGGCACCGTGGTGTTGAACTCCTGGATGAGCACCACATCCGGCTTCAGCGCCTTGAGTATCCGCGCGCCGGCCCCTTCCGGATTGCTGTGATTGCCGTTGTCCGGAGAGTAGGCCTGCTTGTTGTCTGATGTGAGGTTTGCCGCGACGATGCGGACCTGCACTGGCGCACCATTCAGCACTCCGGCGGAAAACCACAACACGCATAACAATTTTCTCATCACCCGCGCAGCATGCCCATTCACACCCGCGCATCCAGCCATTTCCCGCGGAAATGCAGCCTGGCGAAAATCAGCGCCTGCGTGAACAGATCCAGCGAAAGCACAATCCACACCCAGGTCAGCGTCGCGACACCAAGCGATGACATCACCCACAACACGATCACGCGGTAAAAAATCATGCTGCCAAACGACCACTGCATCACAATGTGCGTGGCCCCTGCGCCGCGCATCGAAGTTTTCAAAATGATGCATGTCGCGAAAAACGGCTGCGCCAGCGCACACACCACCAGCAGGGGCGAAGCCAGGTCCAGATGCAGCGCGCTGCCCGGCGCCATCCATTCGATCAAGCCCTTCCGCCCGATCACAAAAAACACCCCGATCGCAGACATCAAGACCACTGCGGATTTCCAACAGAGCCTCACCGCCTTTACCGCCATTTCCTTGGACCCCGCTCCGAGATACTGACCCGCAAGCGCGGCGGCCGCCGTGGCGATGGCGAATCCCGGCAGAAAACTCATCGACTCCACCCGGATGGCAAGGATGTGCGCACCCAGCGCACCTTCATCCTTCAAGCCCGCGATCACCTTGATGCCAAACGCATGGATCAGCCACATCATGGCAATTTCCATCGACTGCGGAGCGCCCACCCGGACGATCCGCTTCAGGGTTTCCGCATGCGGGGCAAGGCTCGCGCGCGACCAATGGAGACCTTCTTTTTTCCCACGGCCCACCAGCACCACGGCTGTTAGAAGCCCTGCCATCCAACCCAAGACCGTGCCACCAGCGATCCCCTCCACCCCATGCCCACCCCACGGCCCCCGCCCGAAAACCAGCACCCAACTCGCCGCCATGTTCACCAGATTCACCACGATCATCGCCAGAAACGGCGTCCTTGTATCGCCCGATCCGCGCAAAGCCGCATTCACCGCAAACAGCGCGCCGCTGAATGGCCCTGAAATCGCCAGCACGCGCAGATACGCCTCCGCCTGCACCGCCGCCGCCGGACTCAGGCCGATCCACCGCACCAACAGCGAGATTCCGAAATAGAGCATCACCCACGACGCCACACCCGCCGCGACTCCCAACCACAGCCCCTGCCCCAAAGCCCGGTTTGCCAATTGCGGATCCCGCCCACCCGTGGCTCGGGAAACCAGCGCCATCACCCCGGTCGCCACCGCCCCTTGCAGGATGTTGAAAAACCAGCCCACATATCCTCCCAGGCCCATCGCGTCCAGAATCGCCACGCGATCCGCGCCTTCCGCCATGCGCCCCGATATCAGCAAATCCGTGAGCCCCACGAAAAACGCCAGCACTTGCTCCAGCAAGGGCCACATCGCCAACACGAAGACCTGCCTCGGCAGCGTCAAGCCCGCAAGCCTCCCCTGCAACCGCACTTCCGCAGCACGCTGACTCGCTTCCACACTCGCTCCCGGCTTCGACATCGATCTCCCGCCAAGGCGTATCGGCACGCTCCCCTTCCCGCGAACTAATTTCCTGAAAAATCGCTGCACACGCCATTCTTGACGGATCTCTCCCGCCACCCGAACATCTCCCACGTTCGCTCGATCCATGAAACCCATCCTCTCTCTGCTCCTCGCCCTTTGCTGCAGTGCCCACGCAGATCTCGTCATCACCGAGGTCATGGCCCAGTCCTCACACACCTCAGCCAGCGCATTCGATGGCGACTGGTGGGAACTCACCAACACCGGAACTGTTGCCATCAATCTCGGCGGCTACCGTTGGGATGACACCCCCACTCCGGCCACTCCCACCGTCAGCACGTTTCCCAGCGTCACCATCCAGCCTGGCGAATCCATCGTCATCCTTGAGGAAAATCTCGCCAACACCGTCAGTTGGAAAACCGCATGGGGACTCACCTCCACCCAAGTCATCAGCAGGGACTCGTTTGCAGGCCTTAACACAGAGGCATTCTCCGGTCTCAGCGGACCCAATGGCGATGAAGTGAATTTATACAATCCATCCGGCAATCTCATTGCCAGCGTGGCATTCGGCACATCCATCGCAGGCAAATCCCAAGCCTTTCACAAGGATGGCACCCGCATTCATGGCGTCCACAGTGTGGTGGGATTCCATGGAGCCACCCAGTCCACCCAAAGCCCGGCCGATACCGCATCGCCCGGAAATGCCAAACTCCATTTCACCACCTCGCCGCTGGTTTATGCCAGGCAAACCTATAACTATTCCATCACTGCCGTAAACCCGGGTGGAGCTGCCCCCACCTTGTCCGCATCCGGCTTGCCATCCTTCCTCACCTTCACCCCCGGTAGCGGTGGCAGCGGCACGCTTTCCAACAATCGCCCGCTCAACATCGACGATGCAGGCCCGCACCTCATCGCCATCACCGCCAACAACGGTGTCACCAGCACCGTCCACCAGTATTTGCTGAACGTGCTCAATCCTTCGCCCTTCGTCATCCTCAACGAATACAACGCCGTCGCCGCTGCAAACTACCTCAACGGAGGCGATGCCCTCAACGATGTGGACGGAGGCCCCGCTTCATCAGACAGCCACTTCGGACGCATCCCCGGCAATGGCGGCCGCTGGGCGGAGTTTGTCGTCACCGGCAATGGCAATCCCGATCTCATCGACTTGCGCGGCTGGAAAATTCAAATTGGCAAAAACTCCGGCTCGGGATTCACCCCCAGCGATACGCTCGCCCTTTCCAACCACGCCTCATGGAGCCAGGTGCCCACCGGCACCATCCTCACCTTCATCGAGAAAAACACCTCTCAAGGCGGACTCGACAGCCAATTCGCCCGCCGCAACAACCGCTCCACGCTCGGTGACACCTGGTCAAACGTCTGGATCGGCGATGCCGCTTTGCTCAGCTACACGGACTTCCTCACCAATGGTTACTTCGTGAGCACCGGGATTGTGAGCGGGATCGACATTGATAACAACGGCACCCAGTTCCGCGTCCTCGATGCCTCAGGCCGCGTGGTTTACGGTCCGGTGGGCGAAGGCGTGGCTCCGGTCAGCGGCACCTCCTCCACCGAGATCTTTGAGTTGGAAAACCATCCCTCACCTTCCATTTCACCCATCGTGGCATCCACCTCCAGCATCCAGGGTTATGACGACGGCGCATCGGATTCCACCTTCGGCTCGCCCAACTCATGGCTCGCCGCAAGCAACACCGTGGTGCAGGATTTCACTCCCTTCGCCACCAGCGGCTTCAATTTGTGGGTTCAAGCCAACGGGCTTTCCGGCAATGATGCCCTCAGGGCCGCAGATCCCGACCTCGATGGAAACAGCAATCTAACAGAATATGCGTTTGGAGGCAATCCCGCCCTTGCGGATTCCCCCTATCCCACAAGCTCCCCCGCCATCGGCTCGCTGATCACCTGGCAATACACCCGCCGCAACAACGACCCCGCACTCAGCTACCTTCACCAATCCTCTACCAATCTGCTCCTCTGGGAAGATGTCACACCGGCTTCCGAAGTCATCACGCCACTTCCTGCAAACCCGGACTTCTCCACCGTCACACTCGAATTCA
The DNA here is from genome assembly GCA_025457805.1 of Akkermansiaceae bacterium. GTDB lineage: Bacteria > Verrucomicrobiota > Verrucomicrobiia > Verrucomicrobiales > Akkermansiaceae > Luteolibacter. The sequence continues at coordinate 4,353 of JALOTR010000144.1, forward strand.
GCCGCCCCGCTCCCATTCCTGAAAAAAGATTCATCCGCACCAAAGTGCAATGATTGCCAATCGCTGACGGGTTTCTCCCACCCTCTCCCGGCTCGCCTCCGCCAGACTCAGCGCCGTAAAGAGAAAAACCCCGGCAAATTTCACGCACTGGCAGACCTTCAAAGCCTTGGGCAAGAATGGTTGGCGAACCAACTCCAGCCGCATAAACTGGATCCTTGATCGCATCAGGAGGTGCTCATATGGGAAAGCGCCAAACCGTGGTTGCAAGCCTGGCCAGTCTCTTCTGACGCTCGTTGATCATTGCAGGAGTCCATTCAGTCGAAACCACAAGCTCTTTCGTCAGCCCATACTGGCTGGTTTCGAAAACCAGCGCTTTATCGGCGAACGGCTGCTGCCCGATGCCTTTGTTCTTCCCGTATTCCAACAGCGCGTAGTTTCCGAGCCGTTCCACGTAGCGGTCGTGTTCGTCCTCCGAGAAAATCGTCGCCCAATGATCATCCAAATTGTAAGGAAGAATGTGCTCAATCGTTGCACTCGCAGTGATCCAGCTTAAATCTTGACCGGAGTTCTGCTTTTCCAGTTCGCAGAGAATATAGCGGATGATCTTCTTACCCTTGCTGCTAACAGACTGACGGAAAACCTCGAAGTCCGCTCGAAATTGGTCGTCGTCCACATAGACCGCCTGCAGCAAGCTACGGACGCCGGAGGCTTTAGTGACCATGCCGCTCTCCACACCCAGAGCAGCTTCGTTGAATCGCTTCTCAAGCTCATGCGTTCCAAGCCTGCTGATCACATTGAATCTGAACGAGAGAGCCACGCAGTCCCTGAGGACTTTCACCGCCTCATCCCCGTTAAGCTTTCGAAACGCCGCCAATGCCAAAGGTTTGTATTGAGTCACTCCAAACAAAACGAGTGCGCGGACCTGCTCAGCTGCACCGGGGAAATCGAGCCAAAACTCGTCTTCCGCATCGCCAAGTGCCCTATAGCAAACCGAGGCTCCCTCCAAGTCCCGGACCAATTCCATCGCACTCTCCGCCGACGAAACCTCTTCACGGATCCTTCTGAAAAGTCTCTCCTGACGGACAAACGGATAGAGCGAGTTGAAATAGTGCCTCAGAAACTCAGGCAGCCGCCGCACGCCAATTTGGCCGGTCACACGCTGCCAACGCTTGAGCACATGTTCGAGATCCCCCTTGCCCTTTTTGGACACGAGGGACATCAGGTAGTTCTTGATCAGATCGCTGGCAGTGAGTTCCAGTCCACGTGCGTTGAGCGTTTCGAAAACCGTATAGGCTCCCATGTCATCCTCCACAACCACTTGGATGAAAAGCAGCCGCACTGAGACCAGTGCATCGATCCATTCAGCCAACTGCTGCCCACTGAATTGCGAGAAATCCTCGCCAATACGTTTCGAGAAATACTTGAATGCGCTCCAAAGCTGCTTTTCGGAATCTCCAAGAGAGCGCTCGCTGGCCGGCCTCTCCAACTGAACCAACGTGCCTTGATAAAAATCATCGTCATTCCGGTTGAGCGTGAGCTTGCTAGCCTCGACCAAAGAACCAGGCTGCTTCGCCCCGATGAAACTGCCCCGCAACAGCGCCGCCCGCTCCCGATTCGGGTCAGGTTCCACTCCCGAGTCGGCCAGTTCCCTCAACCGGGCAATCACACACAAGATCAGAATACTCAGGGTCGCGATCCGCTGTTGGCCGTCGATGATCGTATATTCCTCCGGGTTTTCGTTCTGCATCAGAACCAGAGATCCCATGTAATGCTGCGACGAGCGCTTGGCCGTAAGGTCCTGCAAATCAAGCCAGAGATCCTCCCAGTGCTCCTCCTTCCAGGAGTAATCCCGTTGAAACGAGGGCACGCGGTAAGATCGACCATTCCCAAGCAGGTTCTTGAGATTCGGGGTGCTGGTGGCGAGGAGATTCGAGGCAGCCATGACGATGGGTTTGAGATTACTTGGGGTAACCCTGGATTGCGAGCACCAAGGATGCAAAAACCTTTCGAGGCGGAATTGCCCGCCATGGACCCATTCCAACAACTGCGGCTTGCAGGGCCTCTGAAGGGTACGCAGAATCCGGCATGAACATTGTAGTTTTGGACGGACACACTCTGAATCCCGGCGACAATCCATGGACGGCTGTGGAGGGTTTGGGATCGCTGACGCTTTACGATCGCACTCCGGCGGATCTCATTGTGGAGCGTTCGCGGGATGCGGAGATCATTCTCACCAACAAGACGCCCTTATCGGCAGAAACCATCGCCCAACTTCCCAATCTGCGTCTGATTTCCGTACTCGCCACAGGATATAACATTGTGGATGTGGCTGCCGCCAAAGCGCGGGGCATTCCGGTTTGCAATGTGCCAAGCTACAGCACGGATGCGGTGGCGGAGTTTGTGATGGCGCTGATTCTGGATTTCAACAAACAGGCGCGCTTCCACAGCGAGCTTGTCCAACAGGGCGAATGGGAACGCTGCCCGGACTTCAGCTTCTGGCGGAATCCGCATTTCACGGAGCTGGCCGGCAAGACGCTTGGCATCGTCGGTTTTGGAACCATCGGCCAGCGGCTGGGAGAAATCGCCGCCGCTTTCAAAATGCGCATTCTCGCCAACAGCCG